>JALXCX010000422.1 GCA_026990725.1 Desulfobulbaceae bacterium | reverse complement strand
GTGTGCCCCATATGCCCCAGCAGGCAAATGCCATGCCGCAGCTGACCGGTACGGCCAGGGAGAGGTCACGGCCCCATTTTCTAAAAACCATCAGAAGCAGGGGGAGGCCGAGCAGGAGGAGCGGAAAGCCAAGCAGTATGTACGATATTCGGCCATAGAATTCTGTCCAGGCGGCATTTGCTTCATCCGGGGATCTCTTATGCAGGGCATCACGGTAAAGCCCGGTCAGGGACAGCTCCCTGGAGCGATTTCGTGAGACAAAGAAATCTTCGGGTTTATCAAAAAAACCAAAATCACGCCGGGTAAAGACTTCTGTGAGGAATTTATTACCGGGTATAGCTGTCTGGAGTTGTCCTTCGTATAATGTCCAGATACCATCTTGCCACTCAGCCCGCTGTGCTGCAATGAGAGAGTTGAGATGATAGTCGCTGTCCCAGGAAGCATAGGAAAAAAAGCGAAAATCGTTTTTATGTGGATCGGGCCTGGCAAAGGAATAAAAACCATCAACACCACGGTAATAATATCGGCCGTTTCGATAGATTCCCAGGGGGACCCTGCCTTTAACCTCTTTGTTCCAGATTTCATCTGTTATGGCAACGGTTTTCGGCAGCAGGAACTGTGAAGCTGTGAGCTGAAGAAGGGTGACAGCCAGGCCGGCTGCAATGATGGGTCTGATTATTTTTTTTAACGGTATTCCGCACGCTTTCAGTGCGATAAGCTCGTTGGAATGATTGAGAACCCCCAGCGTGACGACACCGGCAAGCAGTATGCAGACTGGTCCCATCTGTTCAAGGATAAAGGGGATGTTGAGGATGAAAAAACGAAGAACAAGCCCCATGGATTTCCCTTTTTCAGTGAAATCGTCAATTTTTTCAAAAAAATCAATCAGAAGATAGATGGCAACAAAGCTCAGTGCTATCATCAGGATGTTCTTGACAAACTGGTGCAGGATATAGCGATTTAGCAGGTTCACAGGTATGATAATTTGGTTGTCTCAGATTGCGGCAGGACAGGGAATAATGTCTGCGGCTATCAATCAGTTTTTATTGTTTCCATTTATGGCATGTAGTACCCTCTGGAGATTGTACAGTCAAGTATTCAATGGTTTTTACAAAAATGACGCTGTACGGTTTTACGAGAGAACAGGTCGGCCATTGGCTGGAATATATGTGTAAAGGAGGTAACTGTTCAGCTGCACCCCATAGTGCGGCGATCAGGCCGCCTCACATAGGCGGGCTATAGTTCGTTGGCCTGCTTACCGTACTATGGAGCACATCTGAACAGTTACAGTCCACAGATTATACCAGCATTGTGCTGATACCTGAATAGTTACTAAAGGAGTAGGGTTTTGTTGGAAACATTGAGTCTGGTGACTCTTCTTTATGTGGAAACGGCTGCACCAAGCCTGCAGGATAATACGGCAGATCTGGATCGTTTAAAATCAGCTCTTCTTGGTGCGCTGCCGGATGCCCTGTCCGGGCGGAATTTAAATATTCCTTACAAATGCATGGGCAGGGTTGCCGCAGCTTTCAGGAAAGGCGGTTTTAGAGGGTATGCTGTGCTGACCGTGTTGCCCTGGCAACTGGATGTTGTTGATTTTTTCCAGGCCAAACCCAAATACCTGCCTGCAGTGGCTCTTGATCTTGGGACAACACATCTTGAAGCCAGTCTGATAGATCTGCTGACCGGCAAAACGCTTGCCGGTGGCCACGCGGTCAATAAACAAATTGAGTACGGGACAGATATACTCAGTCGAATTCATTATGCTGAAAAAGGAATTGATGGTGCTGGACTGGAACAGTTGCAACTCTCCATTGTTGCTTCCATAAATGCGTTAATCTGCGACCTGGTTACTCCTCTCGGTGTCTCTTTACATGAGGTCACAGCCCTTTCTGTTTCAGGAAATACCACCATGGTCCATCTGCTTCTGGGCTTGAACCCGTACTATATCTGTCGGGAACCATATATTCCTCTGGTGAATGACCCGGACCCGTTTTTATGTGCAGAAATTGGCATTGAGTTGCATCCGCAGGCTTTGGCCTGGGTGCTGCCCAGTATTGGCAGTTATTTTGGCGGTGATCTTATCTCAGGTATTCTGGCTTCCGGACTTGATCGGAAAGAGCAGACAAGCATGCTGATTGACGTTGGAACCAATGCCGAAGTCGTCCTGGGAAACAGGGAATGGCTCATTGCCTGTGCCGGAGCAGCCGGCCCGGCTCTTGAGGGTGGGGTGGCCAAGATGGGGATGCGGGCCGGGGCTGGAGCGGTAGAGCATGTTGTCATTGACCGTAATTGCTGGCAGCTGAACGTGCAGACCATTGAGAATGCTCCTGCTGTCGGTATTTGCGGCTCAGGGCTGATCGATCTTGTGGCGGAACTGTATCTTGCAAGAATTGTGGATTTACGCGGCAAGTTTCAGGAGATGTTTTCCGGACAGAGCCCTGAACAGAAGGCTTTTGTCAAGGAACATCTGGTTGAGATCGAAGGGGAGAAAGCCTTTATTGTGGTGTCGCAAGAGCATTCTGGCAGTGATGAACCAGTGGTTCTGAGCCAGATCGATCTTGATGCAATGATGCGCTCCAAAGCAGCTATGTATGCCATCTTGACGACCCTGACAGGACAGGTTGGGGTTGAGTTTGCTGATCTGGAACGTATTTATGTCGCAGGAGCTTTTGGCAAACATATAGATTCCCGCCAGGCTATCACTCTGGGTATGCTTCCTGATCTTGATTTGGCAGTTTATAAGGGCATAGGCAACAGCTCGCTGCATGGTGCTGAACAAATCCTGCTTGACGAGACGACACGGATCCGGGCCAGGGATATAGGGCAAAAAATTACCTATATAGAGCTTAACGTGAATCAGGATTTTATGATTCGTTTTTCAGGATCACGGTTTATTCCCCATACTGATCCTAAGATATTTCCTTCTGTGCCCGTTTTTTCCTGATCCTGGTCTTCGGTGACGGCTGGCTTGCTTTTTTTAATCCTCTTATGGTAAGGTAATGCTGTTTCATTGTCTGTGGAGTTGGTTATACTGAGCACGACAATGAAAAAGGAAAATCGGCCATGGAATATTTATACGTTGATAGAATCGGACATGTTGTCGAAACAGAAGGAAGAATAGCTTCTGTTGTTTTTATAAAAAGCTGAAATTATATACCACTGCGTGCCATCATATTGATGAAGCAGTGGTTTTTTTTTGCAAGGTACACATCTTTTGAAGCAAAGACGACTGGAAAAAATTGCAGATACAGTGACCCGAAGCGCAAGCCGCAACTCTGCGCTGTCCAG
>JALXCX010000421.1 GCA_026990725.1 Desulfobulbaceae bacterium | reverse complement strand
ATGTGCTGGAGTTGTCATCAGATGACCGGCAGCTGGGCATATTGCCGGTGTTTCATTCGCTGGGGCTTGCCGGAACCATGCTTCTGCCGCTTTGCACAGGATTGCGCACTGTGTTCTGGCCAAATCCTACGGAAGGGGCAATGCTTGTCAAAATGATAGAAATGTATAAAACAAGCATGCTGATCACCACGCCAACCTTTTTAAACGGCATTGTACGTGTTGGCGACAGAGACTCACTTGCCTCGCTTCGACTCATCTTTTCCGGAGCGGAAAAATGTCCGGCCCATGTCTACGGGAAAGTGGCAACGGTCTGCCCCCGGGCAACTCTTTGCGAGGGATATGGGGTGACCGAATGCTCGCCCGTGGTGAGCGTTAATTCTCCGGATGCTCCCCGGCCTGGAACCATTGGCAGAGTGCTGCCCTCCATGGAATATATTTTGATTCATCCGGAAACCCGGCTCAGGGTACAGCCTGGTGAAACAGGACAGCTTCTTGTGCGGGGACCAAACGTGTTTGCCGGCTATCTTGGCCAGGCACCTTCGCCCTTTGTCGATGTTGACGGCAAATCCTGGTACGACACAGGTGATCTGATGTATGAAAACGATGGCGTTCTGGTCTTTGCCGGCCGTCTGAAGCGCTTTGTCAAACTGGGCGGTGAAATGATCTCCCTGCCAGCCATTGAACAGGTGCTGGACCAATATTTTCCACCAGGTGACGGGCCGCAGCTGGCTGTGACCGCTACCAGAGATGATGAGCAGCCTCAACTTGTTTTCCTGGCAACTTTAGTGACCAGCAGACAGGAGGTTAATCAGGCTCTTAAAGATGCCGGATTGTCACCGTTGCATAATATAAGAATTGTCAAACAGATAGAAGAAATCCCGGTGCTGGGGACAGGGAAAACAGATTATGCCGGGTTGGACAGGCTTGTTTAAGATCCTGGCCTTGTTATGTCTCTTGGGCTGGAATTTTGTGAGAAGGCGATCTATTTGGTAAACTATTGTTTACGGACGGTGAGGACAACCCCGTAGGATCGGATATCCTGTTCAATAATTATCCCGCCGGCGGCTGTAACAGGTTTGGCCATACGTTCGGCCATTTTGCGGACACAGAGAAATCTGAACTGGCTGCCTGGGGTCATCTGTCCAAGACGCACGCCTACGTCTTTATATCCCCATCAGCAGTCTTTGCGGTAATCAATGTCTATGCGGATTTTCTTTCTCATCCTGTACCGGCTTATTTCAGCCCTTGCGAAGAATTCGTTTATCGCCCACCCGGATGGTCAGCTTGATTTTGTCAAAATATTCAAGCAGGGGGATGGAAAATTTACGTGACAGCCCGGTGAGAGTCTTGAAGCGGGGCGCGTCAATGTCGCCTTGTTCTGTAATAAAATCCTTTATTTTTTCTCCGAGGATTTCAAGTTCTGCGGCATGAAAGTATAACGACTCATTAATTCTGATCAAAGTGCCTTTCTGGAGAAGCAGATCAAAAACCTGCGAGATCTGTTGCTCTGAAAACTCGTCAAAGGTGGCCAGAACATCTTTGAAGTTTGGCGGCCTGAGGCCTGCCTCTTTATACAGGGTGCCTATTTTTTCCTGCATTTCCTGTTCATCCATCTGCAGGGTTACTTCGTGGCTGCTGAGGCGTATATCCGCGCCTTCCTGGGTAATAAGATCTTTTTTGGTGAGTGAGTTAATGGTGTAGAGGAAGAGTTTAGCGTCGACATGTGGCTTAAGGCGTGACCTGAGCTCTTCTCTGGCAAGTCCGCTTTTTAATGGGTTTTCCTGGTGATATACCGTTAGCAGCTTGATGATGTTGCGGCCCAGCTGTTCAACAACCGGGGCCGCAACCAGCCGCTGGCTGTCTGATTCTATTACCAAGATTTTTCCGGTGGAAATGGTGAGCTGAAGTTGTTTTTTCAGTTTTTTACCAAAGACGCCAAGACGGGTGGCCAGTTGCTCTGCGGTGATTCCTGTAAGACCGCTTTCTTCCAGAAAGAGCAGCATTTTTTCTTCAAGGCTGTCCCCCTTGTAAATGGAAAAAATTTCCTGGTTGCGGTTGCGGTCACGTGCCACGGTTCGTTTTCTTTTTGGCGGGGCATTATTAAAAATAACGCCGCCGCCAATGGTGGCAAGAGGGGAATAGCTGCGAAGAACAAACCTGTCACCGGGCCAGACCGCGGCAGGTTCCTGCAGGATTATCTGAACAGCGCTGTTCTGGCCGGGCAAAATGACATCCTCTTCCATAATGACCACCCGGCCGACAATTTCCCTGGTTCCGACATGAACCCGGACTTGGGTGCGATTTTTGAGCTTTTTGGCATTGCCTGCCAGATAATGAAGATCTGCATCGAGCAGGGTAGAGGGCACCATTGAGCCGGGAGTGGCTGCCAGATCACCACGTTTTATTTCTTCTTTTTCTATGCCCTGCAGATTGATTGCTGTCCGGTGACCGGCTTCAACCACGTCCCTTTCCAAACCATGCACCTGGATACCGCGGATTTTGGCCAGCAGTCTGCCGGGATAAAACATCAGGTCATCCCCCAAGCTGATTCTGCCGGACAGGGATGTGCCGGTGATGACCGTGCCAAATCCTTTCATTGTAAAAACCCGGTCCACAGCAAGGCGGAAAGGGCCGAATTCCTCCTGGAAATTTATGGCCTTCACCTTGGCATCAAGGATTTTTTTCACCTTGTCAATGTTTTCGCCGGTGGTGGATGATACAGCAACAATGGGCGCCTCTTCAAGAAAGCTGTCTTTAAAAAAATCCCGGATTTCCTCCTCAACCATTTCAAGCCATTCCGGCTCAACCATGTCTTTTTTGGTGAGGATGATCAGGCCATCCTGTACCCCGAGCAGTCTGCAGATATCAAAATGTTCTCTGGTCTGGGGCATTATGCCTTCATCTGCGGCAATAATAAAGGCGACCATGTCCATGCCGGCAGCCCCGGCCACCATGTTACGGATAAATTTTTCGTGTCCGGGTACGTCAACAATGCCTAACCGGTGGCCGCAGGGAAGATCCAGATAGGCAAAACCAAGTTCAATGGTGATGCCCCGCTGTTTTTCTTCTGTTAAGCGGTCGGTCTCAATGCCTGTGAGCGCACGTATGAGACTGGTTTTACCGTGATCTACATGTCCTGCGGTACCAAGGATGATTTCACGCATAAAAAAATGCCGGGTTCAGGTTGAGCGGTGAGGGTTGTTCCTGTGTAAAGATCAGAAAACCTAAAAGTATGGGTTACTGCGTCCTTCCTCTTGAATGGTTGACTGCGAGCCTCCATAACCATGACCCGGCCAG
>JALXCX010000420.1 GCA_026990725.1 Desulfobulbaceae bacterium | reverse complement strand
AAAATACGTTTTTTATGAAAGCATTGATTGCGTTTGAAGACGGCACTGTGTTAACCGGCAGATCCTTCACCGGGGCGGGGGAGGCCGTGGGTGAAATTGTTTTTAATACCAGCATGAGCGGTTATCAGGAAATTCTTACTGATCCGTCCTACACCGGCCAGCTCGTCACCATGACCTATCCTCTGATCGGTAATTATGGCGTCAATGCTGAGGATATGGAGTCAAAAGGTGTTCACCCGCGGGCATTTCTCATGCGTGAGTATCAGGATCAGCCGAGTAATTATCGTTCTACAGCTCCTCTGGCTGATTTTCTTGGCAAACACAATGTGCTTGGGGTTGAGGGTATTGACACCCGTATGCTGACCCGTATTATTCGCACCAGAGGCGCAATGAAGGTTCTTGTTTCCACAGAAGATCTGGACGAGGATTCACTGGTCAAACGGGCGAAGCAATGGGCTGGTCTTGAAGGCAGAGACATGGTGGCCAGGGTCAGTGTTGAAAGTCCCTATGGCTGGACCGCAGACGGTCCGCTTGAAGGCGCAGGTTTTCCTGATGCGCAGACTAAAAAATTTAAGGTTGTTGCCTTTGACTTTGGTATTAAATTCAATCAGCTGCGCATTCTTACCCAAAAAGGATGCAGCGTCCAGGTCGTGCCGGCCACAACCACGGCAGAAGAAGTGCTGGCCCTTGATCCGGACGGAATTTTTCTTTCCAACGGCCCAGGAGACCCGGCCGGTGTTGACGGCGTTATTGATAATATTCGCAATTTGTTGGGCAAAAAGCCGATTTTTGGCATTTGTCTTGGCCATCAGATTTTGGGGCTTGCCTATGGTGGCACGACGTTTAAATTAAAATTTGGCCATCGGGGTGGCAATCAGCCGGTTAAGGATCTGCTTACCGGTCGGGTTGAAATTACTTCTCAGAACCATGGCTTTTGTGTTGATCCAGACAGCCTGCCCGACAGTGTTGAAGTGACCCACGTCAACCTCAACGACAACAGCCTGGAAGGGATGCGCCACACAAAGTATCCGGCTTTTTCGGTTCAGTATCATCCTGAACACGCTCCGGGCCCCCATGATGCCATGTACCTGTTTGACCGGTTTATTGATCTTATGCAAGCTGACAAGGGCTGATACATCCTCTTACCTTAGATACCTGTTCTATTATGCCAAAACGTACAGATATTCACAAGATTCTCATCATCGGCTCCGGCCCTATTATCATCAGTCAGGCCTGTGAGTTTGATTATTCAGGCGCCCAGGCTGTCAAAGCGCTGAAGGAAGAAGGATATGAGGTGGTGCTGATCAACTCAAATCCGGCCACCATTATGACCGATCCCGGCCTTGCTGATCGTACCTACATAGAGCCTATTACTCCAGAATGTGTGAGCAAGGTCATAGAACGTGAAAGGCCTGATGCACTGCTGCCAACACTTGGCGGCCAGACAGCGCTTAATACGGCCATCAAAATTGCAGAAACAGGAATTCTGGACAAATACAATGTAGAAATGCTGGCTGCTGATATTGATGTTATCCGCAAGGCCGAAGGACGAGAGGAGTTTCGTGATGCCATGGAGAAAATCGGCCTGAATGTGCCGAAATCAGCCATTGTTCACACCATTGAAGATGCCATGACCGCAGGTGATGATATCGGCTTTCCTGTTATTGTCCGGCCCAGTTTCACCCTGGGCGGCACTGGCGGCGGGGTGGCCTATAACCGGCAGGAACTCCGTGAAATGTGTACTGGCGGTCTTGATCTATCCATGACAACGGAGATCATGCTTGAGCGCAGCCTGCTTGGCTGGAAAGAGTTTGAACTTGAGGTGATGCGGGATCGCAATGATAACGTGGTCATTATCTGCTCCATTGAAAATGTTGATGCCATGGGTGTACACACCGGCGATTCCATCACGGTGGCACCTCAGCAGACCCTGTCTGACCGCGAATATCAGGATATGCGGGACGCAGCCATTGCCATAATCCGGGAAATCGGCGTGGAAACCGGCGGTTCCAACGTGCAGTTTGCCGTAAACCCGAAAGACGGCGAGATAATGATCATTGAGATGAATCCGCGAGTCTCCCGCTCCTCGGCACTTGCCTCCAAGGCAACCGGTTTTCCCATTGCCAAAATTGCGGCAAAACTTGCCATAGGATACACCCTTGACGAGCTGCAGAACGATATAACCCGTGAAACACTGGCCGCATTTGAACCAACCATAGATTACTGCGTGGTCAAGATACCACGTTGGACTTTTGAAAAGTTTCCTGAAACCGAGGACGTGCTGACCACTGCCATGAAGTCAGTTGGCGAAACCATGGCCATAGGACGGACGTTTAAAGAGGCATTTCAGAAAGGTATGCGCTCGCTTGAGATCGGCCGAATGGGTTTTGGTTTTGACGGCAAGGAAGAGCTTGGCGGGCTGCACCAGGACGACCTTGAGCTTGGCCTGACTAAACCCAATTCACGAAGGATTGCGTATCTTTTCGAAGCTTTTTGCCGGGGAATGAGCATTGAGCGTATTCATGAACTCACCCTGATTGACCCCTGGTATCTGACCAATCTCAAACAGATAGTGGTCAAGGGGGAGGATATTCGTTCCCGTGGTTTTATCGGTCTTGATGCTGATTTTCTTTACGAGGTCAAACAGTATGGTTTTTCTGATGTGCAGCTTGCCCATCTTACGGGTACATCAGAAGATGACATCAGAAAGCTCCGTAAAGAACGGAGTATTGAGCCGGTGTATAAGCTGGTGGATACCTGTGCCGCAGAGTTTGAATCCTATACGCCTTATTATTATTCGACCTATGAGCAGGAAAATGAATCGTATCCGTCAAAGCAGAAGAAAATAATTATTCTTGGCGGCGGCCCCAACCGGATAGGGCAGGGAATAGAATTTGATTACTGTTGCGTTCACGCCTCTTTTGCCCTGGAAGAAATCGGGGTGGAGTCGATCATGGTCAACTCCAATCCTGAGACTGTATCCACAGATTACGATACCTCAGACCGGCTCTATTTTGAGCCGCTTACCCGGGAAGACGTGCTCTCGATTATCGAGCTTGAACAACCAGACGGTGTGATCGTTCAGTTTGGCGGTCAGACCCCGCTTAATCTTGCTGTCACCCTGGATCAGGCCGGTGTGTCCATCGTTGGAACCCCACCAGATGCCATTGATCGGGCTGAAGACCGTAAGCGGTTTCAGCAGCTGTTGCAGAAACTGGGGCTCCGTCAGCCTGACAATGCGACGGTCCACACGATGGACGAGGCGCTGGCTGCTGTAGGGCAAATTGGTTTTCCCGTG
>JALXCX010000419.1 GCA_026990725.1 Desulfobulbaceae bacterium | reverse complement strand
CAGGGCTTGAGCGTGATAAAATAATCAAGGAATATAATGAAATCATGGAGAAAATTGCCTGGCTGAAACAGGTGCTTGGTGATGACGCCATGGTTATGCAGATCGTTCGGGACGAGTTTGAAAAAATTAGTGAGCAGTATGGCGATGAACGGCGAACAGAAATTATTGACGCGCCGGATGAAATTCTTCCTGAAGATATGATCACCCCCGAGGAGATGGTGGTGACTGTTTCCCACACCGGTTATATTAAGCGCAATCAGCTCTCTTTGTATCGTTCCCAGCGTCGTGGAGGAAAGGGCGTAAAGGGTATGACAACTGTTGAGGATGATTTTGTCACCGATCTTTACACGGCCTCAACTCTTGATACGTTCCTCTTTTTTACCAATAAAGCCCGGGTCTTCTGGCGAAAAGTTTACGAACTGCCCCTTGCCGGGAGAACAGCCCGCGGCAAGGCTGTCGTTAACCTGCTTGAGCTTGGTGAAGAAGAAAAAATGGCGGCAATTCTTCCTATTGTAGATCTTGCCAATGCCGATGAGAGCAAATCTATCTTAACGGTTACTAAAAAAGGACGGGTCAAAAAAACCAGTATTGCCGAATACAAACGACCGTTACGCAAAGGGAAATATGGTTTAACAATTAAAGAGGATGACGAAATTCTCTGTGCGGCCATTACATCTGGTGATGATGAGGTTTTTCTTGTGACCAAAAACGGCCTTTCCATCCACTTTCATGAATCTGATGTCCGGGTTATGGGGCGCCTTGCCGCCGGTGTTAAAGGTATGAATCTTGCCGAGAACGATGAAGTTGTTGGCGCTGTTGTACTCAAGAATGATGATTCTATCCTCACCGTCACTGAGAACGGCTATGGAAAACGCACAACCGTAGCAGATTACAGATTACAAAAACGTGGTGGTAAAGGTATTTTTGCCATCAAGACCAGTGAACGTAACGGACGGGTTGTAGGTGCTTTGCAGGTTGTGGATGAGGACCAGGTTATGCTCATTGCCAACTCTGGAAAAGTGATACGGATGCCGATGGATACCATTCGTGTTATTGGCCGGAATACCCAGGGGGTCCGGCTGATAAATCTCAACGAGGAAGAAAAAGTTGTTGGCATGTCCATGCTGGCCCGCGGCGCAGACGTTGACGAGGAGGCTGAGGAATCCGGGGAGAACGATGGTGGTCAAAGCGATCAGTAAAACAGCGGTAATCGGGGCTGGAAGCTGGGGAACCGCGCTGGCAAAACTCCTTGCCGATAAAGGCGAAGAGGTACTTCTCTGGGGGCATGATCCTGCCCACATTGACGCGTTGCGGCGTGATCGGGAAAATCGTAAATATCTCCCTGGCGCTGCCCTGCCTGAAACCTTACATCCTGTTGAAAACATTACGGAAATATCAGAGTGCCAGTGCGTAGTCATGGTTGTCCCTTCCCATGGTTACCGAGAGGTGTTCACCTCGCTTATTCCGCACCTGAAAGATGGCACATACCTTGTTTCAGCTGTTAAAGGCATTGAGATAGGTAGTCGGCAGACCATGTGTCAGATCATGGAAAGTGAGCTTGAGCGTGTCGGGAAATCGCAGAGTATGCATGTTGGTGTACTCAGTGGGCCCAGTTTCGCCGATGAGGTGTCAACCGGGCAACCTACAGCCGTCACCATAGGTTTTCGTGATAAACCATCAGCAGAGGCCGTGCAGCACCTTTTTTCAACGGATTTTTTCAGGGTCTATACCAGCACAGATATTATAGGTCTGGAGATATCTGCAGCCATGAAAAATGTTATCGCCATAGCTGCAGGAATTTCTGATGGTCTGGGCTTTGGCCTTAACACCCGTGCGGCTCTTATTACCCGGGGGCTTGCCGAAATTACTCGGCTTGGAGTCACCCTGGGGGCTAACCCGCTTACCTTTTCCGGTCTTGGTGGCATGGGCGATCTCGTGCTGACCTGCACGGGCAGCCTGAGTCGTAACCGTACTGTTGGCCTGAAACTTGGTGAAGGACGAACTCTTAGCCAGGCTCTTGCCGAGATGACCATGGTGGCCGAAGGGGTTAAGACGACAAAATCATGTTTTAATCTGGCCGCAGCTCTTGGGGTGGAAATGCCCATTTTAGAGCAGACATACCAGGTGTTGTATAAAGATAAAGACAGTCGTGCAGCTGTTCAGGATTTGTTTCAGCGTCGTCTGAAAGAAGAACTGTGCGGCGAGGTGGGCTGCTAAATTTTAGTCTGATTGCTGGAAATTTTTATGAGGAATGATTGTGCGAGTATTTAATGTTTTGTTTTTGTTGCTATTTTTTCTTCTTTTTGGCTGTGCAGGTCAGCAGCACGTTAAGGTAACTGATGCGTCCGGAGTTGTCTATCCCCTGCCCCTGCCTGCCGTTTATTCAGCGGATCTTCCCTGTCAGGACTGCTCAAACCGTACAGTTTTTTTATCCCTGCACCCTGATGGTCACTACCTTCTTCATGTTTCCACCATTAAGAAAGAGGCCATGGAAGATGATGTCAGGGCAGAGTTTGGTATCTGGAAATACGAGTCAAAAGAAAACGCCATCCAACTTATCTCCTATGGTAAAAAGAGGAAATCTTTTGTTATCACATCACCTCAGACAATAAAGCTGCTCTCGGAATCAGGTGGTCTTGTTGTTGGCGAAAACAGGGAATTGAAGCAGAGCACTGAAAGAAGCGATTTTACTGACACGGTACCATTACAGGGCATGTACAGGCTGGATGGTGATGGGGCAACATTGACAGAGTGCCTGACCGGAAAAACTTTCCCTCTGGACAGAGAAGCCCAGTATCAGAGCCTTGAACAAGGCTATAAAAATACACCCCATGCTCAGGACGAACCTCTGTTGGTTCGCTTGCAAGGCCGTTTTGTTTCTTCTCTCGCCGGAGAAGGCCAGTCAGTGCTTCCGGTGCGTTTTAACGAGATCAGCCCGGGCCTTGGATGCGACGGAATAAAGAAAGACACCCTTTCTTTAACAGAGAGCAACTGGTCCCTACAGGAGATTATGGGAAAGCCTGTAACGTTGCGTAAGGGACAGAACAGGCCATATATTGCCCTTATGAAAAAGGGGAGACGAGTCAAAGGTTTTGGTGGGTGTAACCATTTTTCCGGCACCTATTTTATGCTTGGTGACGTGTTTCTTTTTAATAAACGGGTGGGCACCCGCATGGCCTGTGTTGACTGTATGGACCTTGAGTTTAATTTTTTCAAGGTTCTTTCGGCTACAGATGGTTATCATATCGTGGGGAATATTCTGGAGTTTCGTGATCGTGACCGCAACGTGCTGGCACGGTTTGAATATACCGGCAAGATATGAAAATATGGGTAGATGCCGATTCCTGCCCTGTTGTGATTAAAGATGTTCTGTTCAGGGCCTCTGAACGAACAGGTGTACAGCTCATTCTTGTTGCCAACAGGAGGGTGCGGATACCTGTTGCTCCGGGTATCCGTTTTATTCAGGTTCCAGCAGGGCCGGATGAAGCCGACAATACAATTGTCCAGAAGGTAAAGGCAAGTGATCTTGTCGTCACAGGGGACATACCGCTTGCGGCCAGGGTGATAGCCAAAGGAGCCCTGGCCCCTTAATCCAAGAGGAGAACTCTATACCAAGGAGACAATACACAGTCAACTTGCTATGAGGAACTTTATGGACTCCTTACGGGCCGACGGTATAAAGACTGGCGGCCTCCCTGCCCTCACCCGGTTAAATCGTCAGGATTTTGCCAACCAACTGGATCAACAGCTCACCAGATGGGTTCAATCAACTCGATCAGCTGCAGGATAGATTGCCACCCTGCCCTGCCAGTTGCACCTATACCATTTTTTCCTGAGACCAGTCGTTATGTTCAAATTCTGAATGATCGGCTTTTGGCGGTTTAATCTCTTCCATGCGTTGACGAAGCCAGACCATTACCTTGTCAAATTCCCCGGCAAGTTCTTTCATAGCTTTGCCGCGGTGGCTCACCTTGCTTTTTTCTTCCATGGAAAGCTCGGCAAAGGTTTTGGCAAATTCTTCGTAATAGAAGACCGGGTCGTAGCCAAATCCGGATTCGCCTTTGCGTTCTGTAGTTATTTTTCCATCACATCGCCCTTCCCAGGTCAGGGCAGGACCTGCGGGAGTAGCCAGTGAGAGCACGCATTGAAAATGTGCTGAGCGGTTTTCCTGGCCTTCCATTTCCTTGAGCAGTTTTTCACAGTTGTCCCAGTCTGTGGCCTTCTCACCGGAATATCGGGCCGAGTAGACTCCCGGAGCTCCGTCAAGGGCGTCTACCACAAGCCCGGAATCATCGGCAAGAGCTGGTATACCCAGAACTTTGGCATAGTGCAGAGCTTTTTTGTATGCGTTATCATCAAATGTTTCACCATCTTCGACCACTCCGGGAAGAGGGCCATAGTCTTTCAGACACTTGACTGTCACGGGGAAGTCCTTGACCATTTGTTGAAATTCTTTGACTTTGTTTTGATTGTTTGTCGCCAGGACGATGACGTTATACATGATAATATTCCTGTAAAATTTATAAATTTTTGTCTTACGAATCCCTTAGCGTTGCTTTTGTGATCATACCTTAGGCATTATTTTTCTGTTGTCTCATTTTTTTCTTTAATTTTTTATCATATCGTTCCTGTTCGCTGTAAATACAGCCGCAGTAAGGCTGACGATACAGATCCATGGCAAGAGACCCGTCAATCCCCTGTTGCCATCCTTCTCGAAAATCCTGATAAAAAAAATCGATGTTATATTTCTGAGAGAAAAATTTTGCCCGGTCGATGAGCAGCTGATGGTTCTGGTATTTTGAGTACAATAAAGTAGAGGTAAAGGCTTCAGCGCCCTGCTCTGCCGCATATTTTGCTGTCTGTTCAAGACGCATGTCGTAACATATGGCACAGCGCCTGTTCTCGTTAAAAACAACCTGACG
This sequence comes from Desulfobulbaceae bacterium, assembly GCA_026990725.1. GTDB lineage: Bacteria > Desulfobacterota > Desulfobulbia > Desulfobulbales > Desulfobulbaceae > Desulfobulbus_C. The sequence continues at coordinate 5,971 of JALXCX010000419.1, read as the reverse complement.
TAGATATTCGGTCAAACCGTAGTTCCGATCAACTGTTACCTGAAAGTCTTTTTGTTCTGAAAATTGGATCAATGCGCCAATACGTCGTTTAAATTCACGATAAGGGTGGATATTTGGATTGTAAAAATACCCGGCCACATCATGACCCTGATTACGTAGAAAATCAAGCGGGTACACGCTGCATGGCCCGCAGCAGACATGGAGAAGTATTTTCATTTTTTATGCACTCACCGGCAAAGGTACTATTTAATCTTAAACTGCCCGGGGTCAATCCCGTAATTATGGATTTTATAGTTAATGATTCTCAGACTGGTATCAAGGATTTTTGCAGCCTTTGTCTGGTTTCCGTTGGTTTGTTTGAGGGCGTCAACAATCAGTTCGCGCTCAAAATTTTCAACCGATGCGGCCAGTGAGAGAGGGTTACCTGACTCTGCAAGCTCAGGTCGCTGTAGGGTTGGCGGCAGGTGTATTGATTTTATAGCACTGCCGTCACAGATAAGCACAGCCCTTTCCATACAGTTTTGCAGTTCACGAACATTGCCCGGCCAGTGATACTGAATAAGAAAATCTATGGCCGAGGTGGAAATCCGGGTAATTTTTTTATTGTTTTCCTTGCTGTATTTTTCAAGAAAATGTTCGGCAAGCAGCAGTATATCGGTACGGCGCTCACAAAGGGGAGGCAGGTACACCGGAAAAACATTGAGACGATAATACAGGTCCTCTCTGAAATGTCCCTCTTCCACCGCATTTTCAAGATCACGATTTGTTGCTGCCACCAGGCGGATATCGCTTTTAAGTATTGTACCACTCCCCAGGCGTTGAAATGTTCGTTCCTGAATAACATTGAGCAGTTTAATTTGCACAGCAGGGCTTATTTCGCCAATTTCATCAAGAAATAACGTACCCCCTTCAGCCAGCTCAAAACGCCCGTGTTTGCGCTCGTGGGCCCCTGTAAAGGCACCTTTTTCGTGGCCGAACAGTTCACTTTCTAACAGATTCTCCGGAAGGGCTGAACAGTTGACCACTATAAATGGTCCGGCAGATCTGCTTGAGTTGTGATGAAGTGCTTTAGCGACCAATGTTTTCCCCGTCCCGGATTGCCCCCTGAGAAGGACTGTGGCGTTGGAGTTGGCAACACGGTGCACCATTTCAAAAACCTCCTGCATCCGTGAGGAGTTTCCGATAATATCAGTAATTCGATTCTTGGCAGCAAGTTCGCGTTTAAGCTTCTGGTTTTCCTTGAGCAGAGATTCTTTTTCTTTATTTACATCCTGGACCCTCTGCACGGTCTGGGCAATCAACCAACTGACAACGGTAAGAAATCGGAGGTCCTGCTCTGATTGAGAACCAAATCCCTCTTTATAGACTCTGTCTACAGAGAGCGCTCCAATCGATTGATTACCAACCTGGATCGGCACGCAGAGAAAGGAACTCTTCTTTTTCTGTTCATCGCCCCTTGTTCTGGTCCGGTTAAGAAAAAGAGGTTCCTCACCTATCTGAGGAACTATGATTGGCTCTCCCGTTGCCACAACCCTCCCTGTTATTCCTTCGCCAATTTTGTACTTCCCCCTGTTCCTGGCTTCAGCTGTTATGCCGTGTGCCACCTCAATTTCAAGCTCCCTGCTTATCGGGTTAACAATGGTAATAGTCCCGTTTTCCATGCATTTCATTTCAACAAGAATAGCGACTACTTTCTCCAGGCAGGTCTGCAACTGGACAGCTGAAGCCAGGTTTCTTGTTATTTCATAAAGGCAGGCTAAATCCTGCAGTGCAAGATGCCCGTTTACTTCTAAAGTGTTAAAATCTGATTTCATAATGTATCATCTGACAGGAGATTATTGACAGCACCTGTTTGAAATGGTATTTACTCCAATCGCTGGAGGAATGGCCGAGTGGTTGAAGGCGGCGGTCTTGAAAACCGTTGTACGAAAGTACCGTGGGTTCGAATCCTACTTCCTCCGCCAATTTTTATCTGTGGAGAGGTGACCGAGCTGGCCGATGGTGCTCGCCTGCTAAGCGAGTGTGGGGGTCAAACTCCACCGAGGGTTCGAATCCCTCCCTCTCCGCCAGATTACTAAACCCGCTCTTTTTGAGCGGGTTTTTTTATGCTTTCCATTTAAAAGCCCCACAGCAAACTTCGTTTAACCCAGCCGGTAACATTATTACCATGCTTAACTTTAACCCAGCCGTTTTTCTGTTTAAGCGTTTGAAAGACCACACCATAATATGCCTTGGCTACAATTCTTTTATTGGTTCCTGGTCCGCTGCGAACGTTAATCCGTTTTTTCGTTTTTTTATGTACCTTGACTATCATATGAGGTGATTTGTTTGTCACCCTTTTATGGACCCAGCCTATAGTCCCTTCAAAGTCCTGTACCCGCAGCCAGTTTCCGGATCGTTTTAATACCTTGAGGGGGAATCCATCCCCGAGTTTCCATATAACCTTATATTTTTTTCCTGCCCCGGAACGCATGTTAATGTCGTTGCCATGGATAGCGACAATTTCACCAATTGCAGAACCAACACCGGCGGCCAGTAGAAAAAAGAGTGTGAAAATGAGTATGTAATGCGTTTTTTTCATAACTTTATCGAATCGTTGTTTGAGTATTGTGTTGTGGTTTGAAAATTTCAAACCCTGCGAGTTCAACAGATATTGCATCAAATTGGCAGGCTTCGGTCATACAGCGCATACAGTTAACACACTCGCAGCTGTCGGGAGTCTCGTTAAAGCGTATATCAACTGGGCATACTTTATGACAGGCACCGCAACTTGTACAGTTATCTTTATGCAATTTGAGCTTTATAAGCTGGTAGCGGCTGAAAAGGGCGTAAAAGGCCCCTAGCGGACATGTTGTTCGGCAGAAAGGGCGGGAAGACAGGACCGACCAGACAATAAATCCTATCATTATGGTGATTTTATTCAGATATAACCAGCCCACGGTACTTCGTAAATCCGGTTGTAAAATGAGCATGGGAATACCTGCTTCGAGTGTCCCTGCGGGACAAATGTACTTGCAGAACCAAGGTTTACCCAAGCCAAAATCATCAACAATAATTAAGGGTAGAATGATAACAAAAAAAAGTAAAAAAAGGTATTTACCATAAGTCAATGATGTAGGTATAGAAAACTTCTTGGAAGGTATCTTGTGAAGTAATTCCTGAATAAAGCCGAATGGACACGCCCATCCACAGATAAATCGACCAAAAACGGCACCGAGCATACCCATGGACCCGATAACAAAAGAACCGAAGAAATATTGACCGGTCTGTAGCGAGAACCGAATACTAAGCAACAACTGCTGCAGGCTTCCAATAGGACAGTATGTTGTGGATGCCGGGCACGAGTAACAGTTGAGCCCGGGCGAGCAAATTACCTTTAAGGGTCCCTGGTATATATTACCGGTAAAAGGGAACCCTAAAAAACCGTTTGTCAGGAATAGCCACAGGGCCTGAATCCATTTCCTTGCAAGCTCCATCCTCCCTACCCTATTCCTATGCATTCAAGGCAGATTGATTTTGCCTGTTCAAGTACGCGCTTTGGTTCTTTGAGGCCTACTCCCGTAAGCCAGAGGAGTAAAAAAAAGGCAAGCAGGAAAAATGGGGCCCGCCTGAGCTGAAATTTTTTACCTTTCATTGTTCCTTTCCAACAGGATATTGAATACGGAATTTTTTTTATCCCCTGGATGCCGGTCTCTTCCCCGCCAGTCATCAACAGTAATGTTTGTGACAACTCTTTGAGCCCCTTTCTCAAAAGGAAGTCCGTGAATTTTTGCGGCAACCAAGAAAAGATTTTCAGGGGGCCCGTAGATCACTGTGCCCATATCGTTGAGCTCAAAGGTGCAGTCGTTCTCAAGTAAAAATGCTTGGACATCGGCTATAAACTCACCCACACTCGGGGTGGAGGTTCCCATAGGGATGATACTGATCTGCATTAAGGCCACGGTTACACCTTTTCACCCACCAAGCTTATCAGACGATCCAGATCATCAGATGAGTAATACTCTATTTCCACCCTGCCTCGGGCTCCATTTTGTATTATTTTGACCTTTGTGTTCAACTCGTTCGTCAGTTGCGTGGCTAACGCTCGACAATAAGATGACGGCAGCTCATCACCCTTCACCTTTGGTTTTTTTGGTATGGTTGTTTTTTGAGGAGGCTGTCGGCAGATATTTTCCGTTTGTCGCACAGAAAGATCTTCCTTGATGATTCTATCCCGAACAGATTGCATCAGGGCTTTGTTGTCTTTTAATCGAAGCAAAACCCTCGCGTGACCTCCTGAGAGATTACCAATGGCAACGTCATTTTGTAGTGTTTCCGGCAGCTTGAGTAGGCGTAGCATGTTCGTTATCGTTGAGCGTTTTCGTCCGACCTTCCCGGCCACCTCCTCCTGCGTTAATGAAAAATCCTCAATGAGTCGTGCGTAGGCAGTCGCTTCTTCTATTGGGTTAAGATCGTGGCGTTGAATATTTTCGATGAGGGCGAGCTCGAGGTTTTCTTCCTCTGTCGCATTCTCCATAACAACAACGGGCACTTCATCTTCACCAGCCAACCTGGCTGCACGTAATCTTCGTTCCCCGGCTATAAGACTGTACCTGTTCCCCTTTTCCTTGGTAACCAGAAGCGGTTGGATAACACCATGCTCCTTTATGGACTCGGCAAGTTCGTTGAGTTTTTCCTCGTTAAAATAACTGCGGGGTTGATTGGGATTTGGTTGTATTTTATCGATATCACAGACAAAAAACCGTTCTTCCTCGTCGGTATCCATGTCCTCAGGGAGCAGAGCTCCAACACCTCTTCCTAAAACACTCTTGCTGGTCATTGTCCCTTCCTGTTTCTTCTCAGAAATTCATTTCCGAGTTTTATAAAGGCCTTTGCGCCCGGGCAATTCTTATCATATTCGATGATTGTTTTCCCGTGACTTGGGCTTTCACTCAATCGTACGTTTCGGGGAATAACAGTGTTAAACACCTGGTTTCCGAAATGATCCTGTATTTCTTTAGCAACCTGATGTGTCAGACGATTACGCCGGTCATACATACTCATCAATAAGCCTTCAATAAAAAGTCCGCGGTTCAGGCTTTTCTTTACCTTGCGAATTGTGGCAATAAGTTGTGCCAGCCCTTCCAGAGCAAAATATTCACATTGCATGGGAATAAGAACCGAATCTGCAGCTGTGAGGCTGTTGATGGTTAACAAACCCAAAGAAGGCGGACAGTCAATAATTATAAAATCATACTGATCGCGAACCTGCCTGAGTATTGATTTAAGTTTTTTTTCACGGTTTTTTAGTGATATAAGCTCTACTTCAACCCCGACAAGGTCAATTGAAGCCGCCAAAACCGAGAGATTTTTGACGTTTGTCGATTGGACACACTGCGAGGTGGCTGAATTGTTCATGTAGCAATGGTAAAGATGTTTGTTAGGGTCCGAGTTAAAGACCCCTACCCCACTTGATGCGTTCCCTTGTGGATCCGAGTCAACCAGAAGAACTTTTTTAGACTTGCCCGCAAGCACAGCCGAGAGATTGAGAGCCGTCGTAGTTTTCCCGACGCCCCCTTTTTGGTTTGCAAAAGCAATTATTTTTGCATTTTTAGGAGCTGCCATAGATTTCTTCACCTTGTTGATGGAGTTTGAAACGAGTATACTACACTCTATTGCTAGGGTGAACCTTTTTTTAATGTTTCACGTGAAACAATTTCGTTTTGCGAGGAGATACTATGTTTACTACGGATGTTCTGGTCGTTGGCAGCGGTGTTGCCGGTTTGTCATTTGCACTCAAGGTTGCTTCGTTTGCCAATGTAACTCTGGTTACTAAGAAAGGATGTGCTGATACGGCAACAAATCTTGCTCAGGGGGGTGTGGCGGCTGTTTTATCACCATCGGACAGCGTTGAGGATCATGTGCAGGATACCTTGGTTTCTGGTGATGGGCTCTGTTCCGAATCTGTCGTCAGGATGGTGGTGGGTGAGGG
>JALXCX010000418.1 GCA_026990725.1 Desulfobulbaceae bacterium | reverse complement strand
CCCAGCCAGGTATCGTTCTTTTTAAATAAAATAGTATCTCCTGAACTTAACGAGAAACTGTTTAGTTTATCTAACGTTTTCCAGGGAGTACTTGAGTTTTGTGCTTGCTCTTCTGTGTATGAATCATCACCACTATTAGAAAAGTAATAGGTTTGTGAATGCGCTGTAGAATAGTGCATTGAAAACAATAGGATGAATACTAATTTGTTAAATTCAAAAGCTTTGCTTGTACGTATTTTTAGTTTCATGTTTCACTAGTGCCCGGTTATAGTTAGCTGAAATTAAACAATAATTTATGACGGAATTCGTTTTTATGTTCTGCAGGTGGTGGATCAAACAGCGGCCACAAACTCTGACTTTTGAACAGGTTTAACTGCAGTAATCGCTGGATCTGTGTAATGGATTGACCAAGATTTGCCAAAAATTTCATATAAGCGAGTACCAACATCGTGATCAGGGCAATCCATATCCGCGTCATGACCGCATTGCGGCTGGTTCCGATAAAAGTTTTAAACTTCATATTTTGTTTGATCCACTTGAAAAACAGCTCAATCTTCCAGCGAGCCTTGTAGATATCGGCAATGGTTTTGGCAGCCAATTGTAAATTGTTGGTCAGAAAAAAATACTGCTTACCTGTGTTAGGTTCTTTGTAACCGATTCTGCGCAAGGGAATGGACCTGCCTCCGGCCTTGGTACCTATTAAAATGTTGGTCTGATCCGAGGTACCCACCTTACTCTTTAAGACGGGACGACGCTCAATAACCCGATACTTGATATTGCTTTTAAGGCGGGTAGCAAGGTAATTCCTGCACTGGATGAGTGCATAAAGCCAGGCAAAATCAATATATGCTCTGTCAGCTGTCACAATGGAAGCGCCAAGCAGTGTAAGTGTCCTGGCAAAAGCAGGGATATCCCCATCGTGGTCCAGAACAGCATGCAGCTTGATCCCGCTCTTGGCAGAACGGAATCGAGCCGAGGGAAAAAGCGATAAACAGAGATCAATGGTGGGCGCATCAAGCGAGTAAAGTTTGTTTTTGAAGCGCAATTTCTTTTTGCCCGGTGCGAAAGAGGCACAGCGCGGGTAGGGTAGATTTGTTTACCGATGGATGCCGAGGTGATATAAACTTCCGGCTTGAGTCTGCAGGGAGGCACTAATATCCTGCAGGCTTGCTCTACCGGTGATTTGGTCAAACATCATCGTTGTAAACCACCCCCAGCGAGTCAGGGTACGATATTTGCGTTGGGGCCGAAATTGGTCTTTTTCCAGCTTTTAAAAATCATGTCTGTCAATAAGTCTGAGCAATTGAACAAGTACCGTGTTACTATGATTTATGGTCTGAATCTCCTTTTGTGTATAATGCTATCGTCGATAACATTATACACAAAAGGAGCTCATCAGGCCGTATCTATTTCGTATTTATCTCCTTAACCGGACAGCAGTAATGACACATCCACTTGTACGCTTGACCATGACTGCGCTGTTTTGTTTATGCCTCATCGGCCAACAACCTGCCCGGGCAGCAGACAATAATTTACAACAAAACCTGCAAAATGTTCTTGAAAACTCACCGGCAACTACTCTTGGCTTTATTGACCTGCAGACCCTTCCTGATGAAGTCAACAGAATGCTGCTTGCGACCTATCAGGAAAATGAGAACCAGCCCTACTGGGTTACAGAACAGGGCCCGGGTCAGAAAGCAGAAGCGCTGCTTTCTGTATTAAAGTCGTCAGAGGAGGAAGGTCTTGATCCGGAGCATTACCGGCTGAAAAATATTGAAAAGCTCTGGAAGTGTGTCGCACCGCAAGACCTTGCCGCCCTTGATGTCACGCTGACCCTTGCTCTGGGGAATTATGTGACCGATATGCGGGAAGGACAGGCTGTTACCTGCCTCCTTGACCCCAAACTTTTTGCCGCTGCCCGGGATAAAAAAGTTAATACTTTAGAAGTTATCAAACAGGCGCTTGCCGCACCAGATATTATCAGCTTTCTCCAGAATCAGGCACCGCAGCACCACGGTTATCAGTCTTTAAAAAAAGTGTTGGCCCGCTACAAAGACCTGAAAAAACAAGGCGGCTGGCCCGCAATCCCTGCCGGAAAAGTACTCAAGCCCGGAATGCATGATAAACGCCTTCCTCTTATTATAAAACGACTGGCCGTTACCGGGGATATCCGGGAACCAGTTCCAGATTTTAAGATCTATAATGAACGGCTTGTCCAAGCGGTAAAACATTTTCAAAAAAGATATAACCTTGAACAGGATGGAATTATCGGCAAGGCTACACTGGCAGCTTTAACCATTCCGGTCGAAGATCATATCCGCCAAATAATACTCAACATGGAACGATGGCGTTGGTTGCCTCATGCCCTGGATGATCAGCGCCTGCTGGTCAATATTGCCGGATTCCGGTTGGCCGGTATTCAGGATGAACACCAGGAAATCGCCATGCCGGTCATTGTCGGCAAGGTGTACCACAAGACACCTGTTTTCAGTCGTACCATGAGCTATCTTGAAATCAATCCCTTCTGGAACATTCCCAATTCCATTGCCATAAATGAAATCGTTGGGAAAATGATCAAAGACCCCGGATATCTTGCCCGAAAACACATTCGAATTTTTGCAGGATGGCAAAATAAATCCAAAGAAATAGACCCTTCTTCAATTGACTGGAAGAGCATAGGCAGCGGTATAAAAAAATATCGGCTGCGCCAGGACCCGGGCCCGGAAAATGCCCTGGGAACCATTAAATTCATGTTTCCCAACCGCTATAATGTGTATCTGCACGACACCCCTGGACACAGCCTATTCAAAAGGACCAGACGCTCCTTCAGCCATGGCTGCATCCGGGTCAGTGACCCGCTGGCTCTGGCAGAATATCTGTTGAAAAAAGATGGAAAATTATGGTCAAAAAAGAAAATACAAGCCTTAATTGCCAAAGGGAAACGGCTGGTCGTTCCTCTGACACATCCCTTTCCGGTGCATATTCTCTACCGCACTGTTTTTGTTGAGCCGACAGATGGTACTGTTCATTTTTTTGATGACATCTACGGGCGTGACAAACTCCTGGCCGAGGCATTATTCAGCGACGGCCAGCCAGCCCACTGCCGCTATAATTTTCATTAACGAGCAGCTTCCAATCTAACACCATGGCTGGACTAAAAAGCGTGGTAGTTAAACCGTTGACAGGGTATACTATAAACCTATATTCCGGCTTCTAGTTTTCTTTTTTCTTTTCTTCTTTCCCCGGAACCGACATGAAATGGAGCACCAGTTACTTAAGAGACCATGAAAAAATATTTGTATTACAG
>JALXCX010000417.1 GCA_026990725.1 Desulfobulbaceae bacterium | reverse complement strand
GAACCGGGCGGATCTTCCACGGCATTGGGGGCAATGGCAATAATACCATATTTCCCCGGCGCCAGATTTTTAATGGTCAACCGTCCGTCCGGGCCGGTAATTAACGGCTCAACAATGGAATTGCCGCCTGCGTCGGTGGCAACTATCGGCGCACCGTCAGCATCCAGGCAGCCGGACGTGCCGGAGCCCGGATTCTGACCAAACTCATCACAGGTTTTGAGGTAGCGTGTCCCCAAAGGGTTGCCAAAGGCATCGGCCATCTGTTCTCCAGCTGAAATACCATAACGGCCCCCGGCATCCTCCAGTTTGATCCTGAATCCTGCAAGACCGAGTTCACCGGTATCAAAGGCATTATTGATGGGATTTATGTCCTGAAAGATGAAAACCGTGATTTGGGCTGTGGGCAGAGGTAACTGATTGAGATAGATTGTTACCCTTCCATCACCGACAAGGGAAGATCCGCCGACACTGTAGGTGCCCGCTGTTTTGGGAATTACCGAAACGTAATACCTTTTGGCGGCGTCAAGGGCGGGGAGCGGTGTGGTGTTATCACCCTGGGCAATGACCGGCACGTAACTGCGATGGAACTGAACGGCCAGAGGTGTGGCAACCTGAACTCCGGGCACAACATTGTAGGTCAGATCTTCTTCAATGACCCAACGGTATTCAGATAATCGGCTAATGGAATTGTCTTTTTGTACCCCCAGAACTCTAAGACTGGCTGAAAGGGTCACTGTCGGGATCATAAGAATGCTGACAAAATAAACGATATAGAATAGCAGGCCTGACCGGCAGGAATGAGTTGGCTGGCTGTTTGTTATGGAAAAATGGTCTCTAGTCATCTTGTTTCCTCCGCGTTTTTGGTTTCACGCGATTGATCAAACCGTCTGGTTCCGGCTGAAAATATCTCTGGTCAGGGGTGTTCCTGCCGAACCAGCAAAACAGGCAGGTTTCCGCTCTGGTCAGTACCGTGTGCGTATCCGTCATTTGTATAAATATGCCAGGCAAATTTTGGATACCCTGGAAATGGTGTAGCAGACCAGACAGCATTTTTTGGTCCTTGCGGAAAAAGAGTGGCATAAAGGGGAGGGGCGGATTTGTTGAGTGATGTTATTTTCTTCAGCTCTGTAATTGTTGGCATGCGCCAGTTTTGAGCCCCGCACAGGGATTGTGAGTTCACCCGTGTAACAAAGGCCTGGGTGTTACAGTATGTTGCAGGATTTCCAGCAACATATCCTGTACAAGTCGCGCCACTGTTATCAGAAAAACCGGATGAGCCGACATTTGCTGCTGTATCTGTGTTGTACCAGGCAAAGGAGTCGTTTTGATTATGAAGGCCGCCGTAATTGGTTTTTATCTCCCAGACAAGCCCGGTGTTGTTTTCTCGAAGACAGGACCATTCCGTAGCATCGGCCTTAAGAGGGGTTCCTGCTGCGCCTATTTTTGTGAGGTTAAAGAGAAGATTGCCCTCTGCCGTTCTTACGAGTATCTGTGTGCTTCCCGGTCCGGCAACGGAGATTGTGATACCTTTGACGGTGCTGATAAGCTCGTTGTTGGAGATCGGTGGCGGGAGAGTTCCATTCCCCGGTGAGGGGGTCACGGGTGAGTTTCCTGCAGGTATTGAGCCGGTGGACAAAAGAAAGTCGGTTATCACGCGCATTGCCTGCTGCTCCTGTTCAGGGGAAAGATGATTACCGCTTCTGGCGGGAGAAGCCCAGGTAGAGAGGAGTAATGTCAAAAGGGAAAAAAACAGGGTCATACTTTTCATATTATTAACCTCCCTGCAGCCAGCCTTTTCTTTTTCCATTAGAAAAAACAATATTTTTTAAGGGGTTCGCCAATTCTCTTGTACTACATTGTAACACTAATACTTTTTCCGGAAAAGGGAATGGCCTTGGTTTCGTTTTCTAAAAATGTCTCCTTTTTCCACAAAATTTGTGGAGTGCTGATAAGGGAAAGAGCCATATTGGGAAATAGCTCAGCAAACGCGCTGTTTGTTGCGTTTACCAAATCCTTGTTATGCAAATAGAGTGTCTCTAAACAAAGACATGCTGTTTTCCTGGAGCGTATGATTTTGAACCTCAGAAGAGGTCGTACTTATTGTTTATGCTCTTTTATCTCTTGCGGTATGGCAAAAAAGTTGTCGGCACAAGGTGTTGCTGTTGAATGAAGTACAGGCACATTCAGCGCGGTGAGTACGGGCAAGTTGTAGCTGGTTCTGTGATTTGGGAGTCTCGGGGCTTCGGGTGACAGGTTAATTGACTGGAGTTGTTTTGGTTTTGTTGTATGATAAATAATTATTTCCAGCTTGATTTTTTATAACCTGGTATGAGATACTATAAAGAGAATTTTACAAGATCAGGTTATTGAATAAAAAGAGACTATTGACAGGTAAAGATTATGCGTTGTCCCAAATGTGGTTACATATCTTTTGATCATGCGGAAACTTGCAGTAAATGCAAAAAGGATATTTCTGCACAATCCGAACAGTTATCCGGTACCATTTTAATGGCAGAAGCTCCTGCGTATCTCCAGTTCAACATGACGGAGTCAGATGGAATGGGTGTGGGGCGCGGAATAGATGTTTCTCCTGATGAAACAAAATTTCAAGCAGATCCTGCTGCGGCTGTAGAAAATGAAGAGCCTGAAACTGGAGATGAAATAGCATTTGATTTTCCCGAGGAGGACTCTGGCAGCTCCGGAGCAGACGGGCAGAATGAGTCAGAGGATTTTGACCTTCCTTTAAACGATGATGATGAAATTGAGATCGTTATGGAGGAGGAAGAAAGCGCTGATACGCCACAGGTTGATTTCAGCGGGCTGGATATTTCTGATTTGGCCCCCCCCGGCGCAGAACGTAATGCCGCTGAAGAGTTGACTCTTGAAGGTGTTGAGGAGGCCGTCGAGAGTGCATCTTCAGTGGCACCGTCAGCCGCAGTCACATCAGGCCTGGGCGGGGCGGCTGGGCTTGAAGATCTCAGTATGGACGGTATTGATTTGGAAACACCTTCCCTGCCGCCTGTGGGCAGCGTGACCGGCGAGAAATTCAGACCTGCTGTTAAAACAGGTACAGCTCTTGATAACTTTGATTTTGACCTTGGTGATTTGGTTTCAGGAGAAGAAAAGTAAAAAGATATTGACAAAGTACATGGAATCTTGATAAATACATTTTCCCTGTAGCATAGGTGCCGGGATAGCTCAGTCGGTAGAGCAACGGACTGAAAATCCGTGTGTCCCTGGTTCAAATCCTGGTCCCGGCACCATATTTTACATATAGATCCAACAGGTTGAAAAGCCTGTTGGATTTTTT
>JALXCX010000416.1 GCA_026990725.1 Desulfobulbaceae bacterium | reverse complement strand
AGGCAAGAAACTGCATGGTGGCACTCCAGCCACGGAGGTACAACAGGTCTCTGTCAATGTCGCCGGCAACGGGATCGGGGATCAGTACCCCGGAATATTTGGGGAGAAGAAAATAATCACTGCCCGGTGCCTTGATATTGAGTTCCGGATAGGTCACGTCCAGCAAAGAATGTGCCGCACCAACCCCGGTCACCGCCAAGTTCCATTGGGAGCGAACCCCGGATACATCCACGGTCACGGTTACCCGCAGGCTGGCGGGCAGGTTGTCGTCATCGGGGTCTGAAAAGACGGCTGTGAACCTGTTGTTGTCGTTGCTTGTATCGATCGTTGCCCAACCATCTGTTGAGCGGATGGTAAAGGATTGCTTATCGCTAACCCGACTCAGCTTCAGGCTAAAAAGAGATGACGGGGCGGCGAGCAGGGCACGACCTTCTTTACTGATACCGGCAAGTTCCAGACCCTGCCCCACCGGCTCAATGGTGATTTGCAAATCAGTGCCGCCAATATCATCGGCCCGGGCCGGGGGTGCCGGGAGAAAAGCCATCAGAGCAAAGAAAAGTAGAGTTTTTAGCACGTGCATATACCTCTCATAGTTACTGGATCCGGATTGTTTAATTTTGTTCCACTTCAACAATAAAGGTTTCGTGGACATGGTTCCCATGGGAGTCCAGTGCGGTGGTGGCGTGCCAGTCACTGAGAAAAATGATTTTGGTGCCGTCCGCATTCACGCCTCCCTCCGAGTTCCAGGTTGTCTGGTGGGTTTGGGCAAAACGGTTAACCGTGCCGGAGTCGTCCAGCTTCAGGGCAAATACCTCTCGATAGCCTTCAGCGGTTGTGCTGAGGTAGCACCAGCCTGGCCGCCCGTAGTTGCGGCAACTGACATGACCACCGTTGTATTTATCTGGCAACAGTTGTGTTTCCTGCCCGCTTTCCAGGTCATAACCCCAGATGCCGTTTCGGGTGCCGAATTCAAACTGGACATACATATCCTTGCCATTGGCCTGTACCCCGATATCACCATGCTGCCCCTGGTGGGCGAGCTCCCGGATAAAGTTGAGATGCAGGTCATACTGATCAATTGCGCCTCGAAAAACACTGCTGGGATTGTTTGGGTCCTTTATCCAGTTAATCAGAATGTAGCTGCCCGAGGGAGAAACGGAAATCCAATCAAACACCTGGTCACCATGACCATCTACCCAGGCAATATTTGTCATATCTTTTTGCGCAATAACTTGCCCCTGTTGGATATCAAAGACAATCGCAGTCAGGTAATTTGCATCTTTTTTCCGGGCCGAAAAAACAACGTATCTGTCCTGATGGTCAATGTTGCCCTCATTATGCCCCATGGTGAACCAGTAGCCACCCTTATCAGTTGGCCGGTAGTCTTTACCTGAAAAAACTATCAATTCTTCCCTGTCCGGTATTGTTGCCGTGTGGTTGAGCACCGGAGTCACGTCCCTGCGGACAAAAGCATGGTCATTGATGCCGTCCCCGTCCAGATCATGGTTATGCTCCATGGCATAGTAGATATGGGGCTGCGTTGCCGACCATTTTTTTTCATCATTATCCCACCAGGCTTGTTCAGCAATGGTCTGATAGGTTCTGGCATCAAGCAGTCGGGTGGCAAGCATGAGGAGGCTGCCGTCGCTGTTAAATGACGGAGTCTTGGGGTAGGGGAAATTTATCTGCACGGCTGGGTAGTCGGATAACCGTGTTATCTTGTTGCCAAAGACGGTGCCGGTCTTTGCATGCAGATAACCGGGACAGGCAAGAGTTGTGTCTGTGGGGATAGGGGTGAACGAAGTCTCCGGTGGATATTTGATGGCAGCCTTATGGAAGAGCAGGTAATTGACAACGGGGACAAGGGCGGCCTGATCATCAGCGACAGCCAAATATGCTTGACTAAGGACAAGAAGAAGGCCGGCACATAGAGTTAAAAATTTCATCTGTATTTCCCTGGGTTAAACATTGTAACGGACGGCCCCATGCCGTTTCATAAATGTTTTTTTCGAATAGTTACATTGGATAGTAAAGTAAATGACGAACCGAATTGTCATCGGCAAACAGGTTAAAATTGCACGTATAATCTCATAGAATCCTAAGCCGCAACAAGCTGCCATCAATTGCCTGATACTATTTTCCACCAGGCAGCCTGCCGTCGCCACTCAGCGACAGTGCCCATGGACAGGGAAAATGACTTCAACATCTGGATAATCAGATAATCCAGTTCACAAACCCTGCCAACGCGTAAATCTATCACTGGTTATTGTGGCTAACCGGTATGGCCAGACCAGACAGGCTTACCCAAAGGATTGCAATAACCATGCTACAAAAAAAATATTTAGAAGCAACAGATAGCCAGCGCCCTGACAGGGTGAGATAGGATGAGAGCAGGCAACATTTTCTCTTAGTTCAACCCTATTTTTGCAATTTCTTTAGAGGTACTGTTGTATTTACTGATGGGAAAAGCGCCTATGAACTTCCGGGTGTGAAAAACAAGAGTTACAGTATTAACCTTGGGGTTGGTATTGAGTTTTTTAACCAGAGGGAAGAGTTGCCGCGACAGTTTCGTTGTGTACTCAGAATCACCGAATTGTTCAAAAGAAAGGGGCACATGCACGTCAGCGGAAAAGACGGTTATCTTATCCTGAACAACAAATTTTCTATAACTGACATTAATATTCTTCAACCCGCTCTGTTTTTTAAGGTTACTGTCCAATGTCTCAATCCCGGCAAAATCCGGATCTTTTCCCTGCTGCCAATAGAGATTGGTAAAGACAAGCCCGAGGATCACCAGTCCGACAAGCCCGCCAAGTAGAGGTTTTTTTGCAAACATCTGTACTTTGGGCATTCGCTGGGGGTGAGCGACGACAACCACTGTTCCCGTTAAAATATCATGCAGCCCTCTCTTCTGGGGGTGGAGCACCATGAACAGGGAATTACCCACAAAAAGCAGACCGACTATCCCCAAAAAGATCATTCCCCCGACACTAGTATTGGTGAGACCCACGGTGGCGGCAATGGACTGGCTGATGGTGTTGTTGAAAAAAGGAAGTGTTATCAGAATGTAGCGAAACAGGGAGATGAACGGTGCAATTCTTTTCCCGGATACTGTTCGTACTTCCATCTTAAATGCCATTTTGGCAAGAGAGGCGCTTTTATAGAGCGAGCTTTCAAGGAGCATATAGTAGAGCGCCCCGATTAAGTAGCCTGGCAGCCAGGCGTGGACCAGAAGTGAACTGACAAAACCTGAAAATGGAAAGAGCAACCCCATGCCAAGGAGGGCAATGACAATCTGGTCAAGAAAAAAAGCCGTAAA
>JALXCX010000415.1 GCA_026990725.1 Desulfobulbaceae bacterium | reverse complement strand
TGCGCCAATGCCCGCACTGAGCATAAAGGAAAAAGTCACCATGTTACGGGTATTGATACCACAGAGAATGGCGGCAGTTCTGTTGGCAGAACAGGCCCGCATTTCCCGACCAAGGGGAGTAATTTTAAAAAACAGGCTCAAACCAACCACCACAACACCACAGACCCCGATGACCCAGAGCACCTGGGGCGAAATCCGTACAGGGCCGATGGCGATGGTGGTAATCTCGTTGCCGTAGAAATAGGGAAGCGAACGGATGGATTCGTCCCAGATATGCAGCGCCACCTCACGGATAAGAATAGAGAGGCCAATGGTGATAATAATAAGGCGCAACACAGAGGGATTATCCAGCCAGCGGATAAAGACAATTTCAATAAGCGCGCCAACAATCATGGTAATGATCACGGCACAGACAATGGCCAGCGGCAGCGGCATGAACTGGAGCAATGAAATGGAAATCATGCCGCCGAGCATCACAAACTCGCCCTGGGCAAAATTAATAATACCGGTGGTGTTATAGATAATATTAAAGCCAATGGCGACAATAGCATACATGATGCCATAGGTTACACCGGCAAAGAGGTACTGAAAAAAAAGCTCAGGGGTCATGGAATTCCGCAGAAAAAAAACGGGCAGGTACACCCTGCCCGTTTACAGAAAGGTCGATTTATTATTTGCCTTCGTACGCAACAAATTTGCCGTCTTTAACAGTCAGCATGACAAAGGATTCAATATCCAGGCCATTGTGGTCTTCTGCGGAAAAGCTGAATACCCCGCCGGTACCTGCAAGATCTTTAATATTTTCAATGGCATCACGCAGTTTAGCACGATCTGTACCGCCATTGGCGATGGCCGTTTTCAAAATGGTCATGGCGTCATAGGCGTGACCGCCAAAGGTAGATGCCGCTTCCTTATACTTTGACTCATAGTCTTTTTTGTACTTGAGCAGCAAGGCTTTCTGCGGGTTGGAATCTGCCAGGGAATCGGCAATCAGCAGACGACCTGCAGGAAAAATAATTCCCTCGGCAGCAGCACCGGCCGCCTCAACATACTTGATGTTACCAAAACCATGACTCTGAAAAAGAGGCACTTTCCAACCGGCCTGGCGCATATTTTTGGCAATAATAGCCTGGGCGGGAACGATGGACCAGTTCACCACGGCCTGAATGTCTTTCTTGGCCATCAGTTTGGCAACAAGAGCCGTCAGATCGGTGGCTTTTTTGTCATAGGTTTCAGCGGCAACCACTTCGATACCAAAATCAGCAGCAGCTTTCAGCAGCTGCGCTTTGCCTGCCTTGCCAAACCCGGTATTACCGGCAACAACAGCGATCTTGGTGAGGCCCATTTTTTTCATTTCACCGTAGATTTTTTTCACGGCAAAGGAATCTTTCTGCGGTGTTTTAAAAACATATTTTGCAACCGGATTGACAATAACCTCAGCCGCACCACAGGAGACAAGCGGGGTTTTGCCCTGCTCGGCGATTTTTTTCAACTTCATGGTCTCACCGGATGTGGATGGCCCGATGATTGCCAGAACTTTATCTTCTTCAATGAGCTGCTTGGCAAAAGAAATGGCTTTTTCAGGATTAGCCCCGGAATCCTTGATAATAAGCTCAACCTTGTTGCCGTTAATACCACCGGCTTTATTGATCTCATCAACAATCATTTCAGCGCTGCGGGCCTCGGGTCCGCCCAGGAAAGATGCACCGCCGGTAACGGCAAATATTGCCCCGATCTTGATGTTTTCAGCCTGTACAGCAGGAGCTGCCAGCAGACATAATGCCGCAGTTCCCCAAACAATTTTTTTCAATACTCCCTTCATACATCCTCCTCTTTGAGCCAAAGATTATTTACTTCCCCCAAAACCAGCAAGGCTGGACCATAATCGCCAGCACCTGCAAACAAAACAAATTCCTCACTGCGGCATGGCAAGTACTCCGCTGCGAGATAATTTCAAAACAACCAGCAAGGCTGGACCATAATCGCCAGCACCTACAAACAAAACAAATTCCTCACTGCGGCATGGCAGCTACTCCGCTGCGAGGTAATTTCAAAGCAACCAGCAAGGCTGGACCATAATCGCCGGCACCTGCAAACAAAACAAAATCCTTACTGCGGCAGCGTTACCAGATTGACCACATTTCCAGGTTACAGGCCAGAGATCTGGTCGCCGTCAAGCAGAACAAAATCAGCCCCCTGCATAGCGGCAATGGCCTTGTCAATATCATCAAAACGAAAGATCAACACTGCATTCTCGCCGGATTTATTGACAAAGGCATACATGTATTCCACATTCAGGTCTTCGCTTTCCGCAGTTTTCAAAACACTGGCCAAACCGCCGGCCTGGTCAGGCACTTCAACGGCAACAACATTGGTTTTTCCAACGGTAAACCCGTTATTTTTCAGTACATTCTGGGCCTCATCAACCTTATCAACAATAAGGCGGAGAATACCGAAATCAGCGGTATCAGCAACCGTGAGCGCCCGGATATTGATTGTATTATCGGCAAGCACCTGTGTTATTTCCGCCAGGCGGCCTGATTTATTCTCTAAAAAAACAGAAATCTGTTCTACCCGCATGATAATCCTCCAGGATTGAATTCAGGATTTTTTTACAGCTTGCGATTGTCAATAACCCGCTGTGCCTTGCCTTCGGAGCGCTTGATAGTTCTCGGCTCAACCAGTTTGACAGCACAGGTGACACCAAGCAGATCTTTAATTTCCACCTGAATCTGTTTTGTCAGATTCTCCAACACCCGAATCTCATCTGAAAAAACATCATCACTCACCTCGACCAGCACGGACATGGTATCCAGATTCCCCTGTCGGTTGACCTCAATCTGGTAATGGGGTTCAACCCCTTCAACGCCCATCAGGACATGCTCGACCTGGCTCGGAAAGACATTAACCCCCCGAATAATCAACATATCATCGGTGCGGCCAGTGACCTTTTCCATGCGGACAAGGGTTCGACCGCAGGCGCATGGCTCGGCAATGAGCCGGGAGATATCTTTTGTCCGGTAGCGGATAATCGGGAAGGCTTCTTTAGTGAGCGTGGTAAATACCAGTTCTCCGGCCTCTCCATAGGGCAGCGGCTCAAAGGTGTCAGGATCAACAATTTCAGGCAGAAAATGATCTTCCAGAATATGCATGCCCCGGTCGGTATGCAGACATTCCATGGCAACACCCGGGCCAATAACCTCAGACAGCCCGTAAATATCAACGGCCCTGATGCCTAGCTTGCGCTCGACTTCCTCACGCATGTTCTCGCTCCAGGGCTCGGCACCGTGGATTCCCACCCGCAGTTTCAAATCCCGGGGCGACA
>JALXCX010000414.1 GCA_026990725.1 Desulfobulbaceae bacterium | reverse complement strand
GGGGTAAACGAATGCAGCTGATGCAAATGGCCCGGGAAAACGCAACCCAGATTTTTGCCGAAAGAGACAGAAAACAAAAATCCTGGCAGGCCCTGGCCGATTCCCTGCAAAAAAAATTATCCTTACGAAATGTCCCTAATACTATAGAATGCCTTGATATTTCAAATCTTGCAGGCAAGCAGGCAGTCGGTTCACTGGTCTGCTTTGAGTGTGGTCAAAAGGAACAATCAAAATTCAGGCATTACCGTATTCGCTTAAAAGATGAACCTGATGACTACGCCATGATGAACGAGGTGCTCCACAGACGAATACAAACCGGTCTTGAGAAAAATAACCTCCCGGACATGCTCCTGCTCGATGGCGGCAAAGGGCAGTTACATATTGCCGTTGCTGTTCTTTCTCACTACAAAGTACTCGACCGCATCGATCTAGTGGCCATTGCCAAAGAAAAACAGGATGAGGGAGAAAAATTGTTCCGTCCCGGTCGGAAGAATCCGATACTGCTCCCTGCACACTCCCCTGCTCTTTTGTATCTCATGCGCATTCGGGACGAATCCCACCGGTTTGGCATTACGTTCCACCGAAAACTACGTCAAAAAAATACGTTACACTCCCCCATTGATAATATACAAGGGGTCGGTGATAAACGTAAAAAACTTATGCTTAAAACACTTGGCAGCTACAAAAAAATTAAAGCAGCCAGTCCCGATGATCTTACTAATGTCCCCGGTATTGGCCCCAAACTTGCGCTCAGCATCTATAACCAACTCCACAACCATTCTGATGCAACCTGACGAAAAAATAATGGCCCGCCTCAAGCCAGGCTGCATTTGCCAGGGGATAAAGCTTATTCGACTGCTCGACGCTCTTGAGTCCGGGGCAAAAACCTTTGAAGAGGTCGCAGCAATTACGGGCATTGGCCAGGGGGACTGCGGGGGAAAACGATGCAGAGCCAAAGTGGAACAACTGCTCAACAGGAAAAAACGACCGGAAGACGAACAGGTCTTCTGAAACAAGCAAAAAACGCATACATCTTTTACGCTCTTTACCATCTTTTTCTTTCCTTTTTTTTCTTTCAAAACGTACAATAAAAACAATTCAGAGCTTATATTTTCTTTTTGCATGCTGCTGATTACAATTTTGAAACAGTCGGCAGACTGCCTGCTTGACAAGAAAAGGAAGAATATCTGCCATGTAACATGGTGAATTTGCACTAATTATTTTAACAATCGATTGCTCTTTCTTTTACGCACATACCATAAAAAATCATGAAAAATAATCAGCACGGTCGAGACAGCAACCTTCATGTACTCAAATCCTCGGTAAACCGTCACGCTCTTTTCGGTCTTAGTATCTCAATTTTTGCCGTTGTTGTTGCAACTCTTGCCAACTGTTATTTTTCAACAGGTTCACTTTCCCTGAACGGTATTTATGCTGTCCAAAAAGACTTGCCTGTTCTCTGGCTCCTTGACGCACTGCCTTTTATTTTTCTGTTCTGGGGGCAGCATGTTGGGTCTGTGCTGGCTTATGAAGCCAACACATTGATCAATGATCAGACTGATGATCTGAAGAACCAGACCGCAAGTCTTGAAAAACAGGTCATGTATGAGGCCACGCACGACAGCCTGACAGATCTTCCCAACAGAATACTGCTGCACGACCGCCTTGATCAGGCAATTAATACGGCAATTCGACATAAATATAAAGTTGGGCTGATTCTTCTTGATCTTGATCGCTTTAAAGAGGTCAACGATACCCTGGGTCATTTTGCCGGGGACAGGCTCCTCAAGCAGGTTTCCCTGCGCCTGACCGGAATTGTCAGGAAGAGTGATACGTTGGCGAGAATGGGTGGCGATGAATTTGCGATTCTGCTTACCCACGTAAAGAGTACCAAAGACCTCGAGCTCTTCATAAACCGTATTACCAAAGTCATGGTCCTGCCCTTTAAACTCTCTGGCATGTCTCTTGACCTCCAGGCCAGCCTGGGTGTTGCTCTTTGTCCCGACCACGGCAAGGATGTGGATACGCTTATCCAAAGAGCCGAAGTGGCCATGTATGCTGCTAAACAAAAAAGAAACGGCTATGCCATTTACTCCCGCAATCTTGACCGGTTCAGTCCACGCAGACTGACCCTTATGGGGGAACTAAGACAGGCTCTGCAGCGCGATGAGCTTATTCTTTATTATCAGCCGCAAATTAATTTACTTACAAAAACTGTGCATCAGGCCGAGGCACTTATCCGCTGGCAGCATCCAATACACGGGC
This sequence comes from Desulfobulbaceae bacterium, assembly GCA_026990725.1. Lineage (GTDB taxonomy): Bacteria > Desulfobacterota > Desulfobulbia > Desulfobulbales > Desulfobulbaceae > Desulfobulbus_C. The sequence goes on along the minus strand of JALXCX010000414.1, from coordinate 1,072 downwards.
TCCTGAGCCCCAATGAATTTATTCAGCTAGCTGAACGAACAGGACTCATAAAGGAACTAACCAACTGGGTCTTAAATCAGAGCATTAATCAAATTTTCAAATGGCAGGAAAAAAACTTCCCCATGACCCTGGCTGTGAATATTTCACCGTCCTGTCTCCTCAACACCGAACTCCCTGAAATTATCATCGGCAGCCTTGGCTCTCATAACCTGGGCAAGTCCATGTTGACCATTGAGATAACAGAGACATCCATTATTCAGGATCCGGATCTTGCCTACGAAATCCTCAACAGGCTGAAAAAACTTGGGGCTGATATCTCCATTGATGACTTTGGTACAGGCTATTCTTCCATGGCCCATCTCAAAAAATTACCTGTCAGTGAAATGAAAATTGACAAATCATTTGTTATGGACATGCTGAATAACAGTGATGATGAAACCATAGTAAAGAGTATTATTGACCTTGGTCACAACCTTGGTTTAACCGTAGTTGCTGAAGGCGTTGAATCCATACATATAGCTAAACGCCTGCAGCAGTTAGGCTGTGACACTTTACAAGGGTACCACTTCAGCAAACCTCTTCCCCCAGAAGAATTCGAAGCCTGGCATGCTGGATATGCAGACGTATTAATATCTGAGCTCCTTGACTAACCCCCAACCCGTTATTTCCTCCCTTCCCCTGTTTCACGGGATTTTTCTGCTTTGCGGCCTTTCTGTGACCATTTAATTCATTTGACGGACAATAATCAGCAATGCTACAGTTAAAAAAAAGCATTATTTTTAAGAGTGAGGCGGACATGGAAAGTTTGAGCGGACATTTTCTTATTTCAACGCCCCAAATGCCGGATCCAAGATTTCAGGAGCAGGTTATTTACATCTGTTCCCATAATGATAACGGCGCCATGGGCGTGGTGATCAATAATCCCAACCAGCATATTTCGATGCTTGAAGTTATGTGCAATGTCAACATACCACTACCTGAGCATCCTTTACCTCCTGTCTACATGGGCGGTCCGGTTGAAATGGAATCAGGTTTTATTCTGTACAGTTCTGAGTACCAGGCAGAGAATTCT
>JALXCX010000413.1 GCA_026990725.1 Desulfobulbaceae bacterium | reverse complement strand
CTGAAGAGGAAGCAATGTCTTAAAAAACATGGTAAAAGAGCTGGAAGGGATTCAGAAGGGGAAAAGAATTGTCTTCCAGAAAGGGGTGGCTTCGGAGGTATGTTGCATGGCGCGTTTACCTGTTGTAGCAGATAAGTTTTATCCCGGAGACCCGACAGCTCTCCGGAAACAAATTGCCGAATATGTTTCGCCCGGGGTGACGAGACAGAAGGCCGCAGCGGTTCTGGTGCCCCATGCGGGCTACATCTACTCGGGCAGAGTCGCGGGGGAAACCTTTGGCCGGGTTGAAATCCCTGAAACGGTGATTCTTATCGGCCCGAATCATCAGGGGTATGGAGCCTCGGTTGCTCTTGGCACAGAAGACTGGGCCATGCCCATGGGAAGTGTCCCCTTTGCCGTTGATATTGCGGCAACTGTCCTCCAGAATTCTTCTGTTATTGTTTCAGATAATACGGCCCATCAATATGAACATTCTTTAGAAGTTGAAGTTCCTTTTCTCCAGTTTATGCAGCCAAATCTGAGTATTGTTCCCTTGGTTGTTTCCCATATTTCCTTTAAAAAATGTCAGGAGGTTGCCCGGGAACTTGCCCTTGCCGTTAAGCGCTACAGCGGCCCGGTTCTCCTGGTGGCCAGTACGGATATGACGCATTATGAATCCAGAGAAGATGCGGCAGTAAAAGATCATCTGGCTCTTCAATACCTGCTCAAGCTTGATCCGGAGGGATTGTATAATACAGTGGTGAGCAACCAGATTTCCATGTGCGGGATCATTCCTGCAACAATAACGCTTCTTGTGGCCCTTGCAACCGGCAGTACCAGAGCAGAGCTCGTCTGCTACACGGATTCCGGTGAGGTAAGCGGAGATACAAATCAGGTTGTCGGCTATGCCGGTGTGGTTATAAATTAAGGTTACTGTTCAGCTGCACCCCATACTGCTGCAATCAGGCCGCCTCACATAGAGGGGCTAAAGTTCGTTGGCCTGCTTGCCGCAGGTAAGCACAACTCCGCTATGGAGCACATCTGAATAGTTACTCACAGACAAAAAAACATCAATAAGCCCCTTTACCGCTGAACATACAGTGAATGGTCTTAAAAATAATTTTCACATCATACCAGAGCGAGTGGTTGAGCACGTACCAGTCGTCCAGCTCCACCCGTTCTTTATAATCATCCATGTCATTTCGCTTACTGACCTGCCAGGGGCCTGTAATTCCTGGTTTCATTGAAACATAACGCCCTGCGCTCTGGTCGCTGTCACTTTTTTTATAATACTCCTCAAGCTCCTTGCCAACAATCGGACGCGCTCCGACGACACTCATTTCACCTCGGAGGACATTGATAAACTGCGGTAACTCATCAAGACTGGTTCTTCTGAGAAATCGACCAATCCGGGTTATACGCGGGTCATCTTTTAACTTGTAGTTCTTTGCCCACTCTTCAGCCAGTTCGGGGTCTTCCTCAAGTAATTCAGGTAATTGTTCTTCGGCATCCACAACCATGGTTCTGAATTTCAAACATTCAAACTCTCGCCCTGTGGCCATAATCCGGGTATGACGATAAAAAACCGGCCCCCGGCTATCGAGCTTGATGCACAGCATAATCAGCAGCATAATCGGAGACATTATCGTCAGAAACAGGGAAGAAAAAACAATGTCAAACGCACGTTTCCAACTTGAAGCCGGATTAAAATTCAAAACCAGCATATCTCCCAGAGACTGAATCTCGGCATGATGCAAACCGAAAATGTACAAATCCGGAACAAGATAAATCTGGGCGCCAAGATCACGGCATTCACGGAGCAGCCGGAAAATTTTTCGCTCTGCTCTCATGGGCAGGGCGATATATACATAATCAATATCATTGACTTTAAGAAAAGTCTGCACGTCCTTAATTTTGCCAAGCAATGGTTTGTTAAATTGCTCGAAATCTTCTTCCTTATCCACTTTATCATCAAAAAATCCAACAACATCAATCCCGGCCCAGGGGATTTGTTCCATCTGTCTGGCCATCCTCATACCGAGTTCACCTGCCCCGACAATAACGGCATGGCGAATATTTTTCCCCTGGGAACGGAAATACCGCAGAAGCTGCCTGACAATAAGGTGGGAAAAAAAGATAATAAACGGAGTACTGACCGACCAGATAAGAAAAACGGCACGGGAATAGGCCACAGAAATCTTGAAAAGGAAGAAATAGGCAAGCATAAAGCCGACAACAGTTCCCCATGCCTGTACAATAACAAGAAATTCAAGATATAATTTCCAGCCCCGCCAGGATCGATAGAGCTGAAAGTAATGAAAGCTGAGAAAAGCTCCCCCAAAAGCGACCATCTCCAGCCAATTATAATACTTGCTCCAGGGAACACCATTCCAATGAACCAGAAGCCAGAGAAAACCACAGACAAGAAGGCAGTCAAGGATATGTAACAACCGGTATATTAAAGAGCTGCGCTCTCGCAGATTCCAGGAAATAACAGGAGACATGATGATCGTTTACATATTCAAAAGAGTATACTTCATAATCAGGAACCGCCCCACCAGTTATGATTCATGCTCAAGCGCCTGGCCCAGTCCCTGGGAAACATTTTGTAACGTTTGCCCAGGTTATAAGCCACAAATTTTCCTATATTTCTCATGACAGATTCCGGCAGCAGGGCATATTTTTTCCTGGCCGCAAGCATTGAAAGCTCTGAAAAAACATATTTTTTCCCGGCGCCGCCCGGTCCGCCAAACTTCATAAGCTGTTCACGCTGATTCACATGGAATACGCCAATATCAAAATAACGCTTAAAATCCTGAGTCAGCGAATAATTATGAGAATGGTAGACGCAGGCATCACTTACATACGCCACACAATAGCCGTTTTCAATCAACTTCGCCAGTGTCAAGGTATCTTCACCAAAAAGCAGGTTAGAAGGAAAAAAACCATGGGCGGCAAGTACATCCCGGCGGTAGGCAGCAAAGGAATTGGAGATAAAAATTGTTTTAAAACCATACCTGGTTCTATCCTGCCAACAGCGTATTTCTGAACGGGCCGGGTAATTAAACAGACGCAGATGTTCACTGAATATACTGGCATCCCGGGCCGGAAGCTGTCGGCCATACGTTGCGGCAATACGTTCCTCGGCAAGGGGAGCTACAAGCTTTTCCAGGGAATCCTTTTTTTCAGGAACAGCGTCCTGCGTCATATAGACAAGAATATCACCGCTGACCAGACCTGCGGCGAGAGTACGGGTGGCGCCATGATCAAAATCCTTCGCAGCAATTTCATGGACCCGGACCCTGTGGTGCCGGGCAATCTGATGCGTGCGATCCGTGGAACCGGAGTCAATCAGGAGAATCTCTTCA
>JALXCX010000412.1 GCA_026990725.1 Desulfobulbaceae bacterium | reverse complement strand
CTGCCCATCCCGGAGGCAATTGCCGGAATAAAACGATGCATCTCGCCATAAAGTCTGATCCCTTTGGTGATATCCTTATGAAACATCTTAAGCGTACAACCGTAATCGTGAAGATGAACACCGGTCACTGTGGAGATGAGCTTATTGGCAATCATTGAGGGCAGCTTCCGATTGATAAAGGCGTCCTGGCGGTTAAAACGCCAGCCGCTGACCAAGTCAAATCCTTCCTTCATTCTGGCATACAGCTTCGGGATGTCATGGGGATCATTCTGCATATCCCCATCCATGGTGACAATCACATCACCGGTCGCATAATCAAACCCGGCTGCCATGGCCGCTGTTTGACCAAAATTACGGCGAAAACTGACAACAACCACACGCTCATCCTGGTGTTGAATAGTGGTAAGCAAATCAAGGCTATGATCGGAAGACCCATCATCAACAAAAACAATTTCATACTCATGCTTTAGAGAATCAAGGACATCTTTTAATTCATCATAAAGAGGTCGAATATTCTCCTCTTCATTAAAGATGGGAATAACAATGGATAATTGCACTCTGTCTCCATGCAGCAGTTTGTTAATACAAATATATGTCCGGCCAGCAATCATTGCCGGTATAATGACTCAGGCGCAAAGCCCCCTGCCAGGGGCTGCCGATACGCCAGAGAAATATTTCATAATCAGCCCGATCATGTTCGTGATCTCCGGTGCTGGCACCATATACCAGATATTCTCCTCTATTGCCAACTTTTGGAAAATATTCATGACTGTACTCCGTGGGAGAATCAAACCAGATTTCCCGTTTCAAAGTGTCAGGATCGACCTTGAAAAAAACATTGCCGCCTTTACCACCATGGTCCACATGATAAAGATAACTTGAATCAGGAGCCCAGTTCAGCTCACAGCCACCCGCCACTTTTTTCACCAACCCGTTTTGCCCTATCACAGCGGTTGCCCGCATGGTGCCGCGCAGCGTCACCGCAAGCTGATGCCGGCGGTCACTCCAGGCCGGGGTTTCCAGCATGACGGTGGCCGGCAGAGAAATTTTCCCGGCGGTGGCAAGAAGCACCTTTTCCTTTTTGGTCACCAGATCATATTCCACAAACTGATTGGCCTGGCGTTGAAAGCGAATTCTTTTCCCATTCGCAGACCAGGTCGGTACGTTTCCATTTTGAACAACGAGTTGTTCTTTTCCCGTTTTCAAATCCAGCATATACACATCCCATGGGACAGGATTTCGTTGAGAAACCCAAGGAACCTGGGAACGGCAAAAAACTATCCGTGTTCCGTCGGGTGAAATCCGGGGAAAATATTCAGTATGGGGATTTGTGGTCAATCTTGACAGTTTCTGCTCCGGCAATGAGAGCATGACAATGTCATGGTTACCGAATCGATTGCTTGACCAGACCACAAATCCGTGCAGGTTTTTCAAAAGCGGCACAATCGCTGCATTTTTGTCCCTTGCCACCGAAATGCCTGGTTGTGGAGCGGTCAAGCTGCCCATTTTCATAACCTTGCGGGCCTGAAGAGCGAAAAAGGCGACACCAACAACCAAAAGAACCAGGGCCGCAAATATATATCTTCTGGAACGCGGTTGCCAAGCTGTTCCGGCAGAAGGACCGGCCCTGGAAGCCACAAAGAAAAAAAGAATCAGACTGGTAATTCCCAGTGAATAATCAACAATCTGGCTCCAGATATGCAAAACCAGCAATATAATACCCGAGGCGACCTTTTCCGCACCCAGGGCAATCATGGTTAATGCCCCCCCGGCTTCATAGGTTCCAAAGCTCATAAAGGCCGGTACCGGCAGGCTGGCCGCAGCCTCAGCGCTGATCAGGGTTATGAGTACCGGAGCAGGACTGGTGACAATGGCGCTGAAGCTTGGAAGAACAACCCCAAGGAAGAGAAGATACAGACCAAGATACTTGGTAAACCGTACCCCAAGAGACAGGGCAAGAAGCGGCATGACTATTCCACTTGTGCGCACTTTCTGCAGGGCAAGAGCTGTTTCTCTGACAAGCCTTGCCGGCCTGGTAATCAATTTTTTGCCACCCTGAGTCAAAGGTTCCAGTCGCCTGCCCAGAAACGACAGTACCGGAAAAAGAAAAACAAGCAGGCCGCCGCTGACAAGGGCAACAACGAGAAGCGAGCCGATAAGCCATGGCTGCAGCTCGGATGTAATCAGTTGGTAGATGAGCAGCATGCCAAGCAGCAGGGCAAGGGCAATCAGATCAAAAACAAAAGAGATCGACAGTGAAGAGAGGCAGGCCTCCGTGCGAACGGTAAATCCCTTATTGAGCATGGCAACATAGCTGAGTTCACCCAACCTTGCCGGCAGCATATCGACAAACATATTCCGACTCATGGAAACCAGTACCAGATGGAACAGCCCGGGTACCTCTTTTTCCGATGCCCGGAGAATAATTCGATAACGAACAGCCCGGAAAAAAGCCTGGACCACACCGGCAATGAAATAGCATCCGACAAGAAACAGACTGGTCCGGTGAAAAACGGCCTTTATTTTCGGCAGGAGAGTCAAATGAACGGAACCGACCAGGCCACTCAGTAAAACACCCATCAGGAGCAGAGACACTGCCACGGAAAGCAGGATATTGAACACAAATCTTTTGTCAAGACCAGGCGGCATAGAAGAAAACAATCACGACTGATTAATGGAGGAAGATGAATGTGCCGCATCCGATTTCATTGAGCCCCGTGTAATTCTGGATAGATAGACCAGCCCGCCGACAAGGGAATAACACACCGACATGGCCAGAAACAGCAGCGCCAGTGATCTGGTCTGGATATCGCTCATACCCGCCCAGCCGAAAAAAAACACATAGCCCGCGTCCCGCAGGCCGATACCGTTAATGGAGATGGGCAGCACCTCCATCAGGCCAATAAGCGGTACAAAGGCGCTGAAATAAATAAAGGGCACATGGGCATGCAGGGAGCGGGCCAGCAGGTAGACAATGCAGATGACGGAGAACTGAAAGGCAAAAGAGAGTATCATTACGTTGGTTAGAAGTCTGCGACTTGCTCCATAACAGGAAAAGGAGAGAAAAAACTTATCCACCAGTCTCTGCAGGGTGGCGAAGCGGTCCAGCCGGGTTACCTTGAGAAAGAACCTGATCGGGGTCTGTTTCACCAGGGCCGCCAGCAGCACAAACAGGAGAATCAATACCAGCAAGGGCCCCAGGAAAAAGAGAGGTTCGTGAAAACGAAGGGCCACAACAATGGAAGAGAGCAGGCCGAGGATGACCAGGGCCAGAAAACCGGAAAACCTGTCGGCAAAAACCGAGGCAACGGTTCGCATCCCCTCCTTACTTTTTTTGGCCACATCATAAATCCGG
>JALXCX010000411.1 GCA_026990725.1 Desulfobulbaceae bacterium | reverse complement strand
GGAGCGTTTATCTCAAATGAGCTCTGTAAACTGCAGATTAAAACAATTCAAAAGCCGGAGCATTTTAATCTCTTCTACAGTATCTATCACCCCTTGTTACTTATGACCAGCAGGCAATGTCTCTTTCAAAACGTTTCAGGATGCTCAAAAGAGTGCGTGGATGAGCAATGTCTTCAAGAATGTAAAAAATCAGCGATTCTTGAAAATTTACGAAATGAGACACTGTACATTAAGAAAGAAAGAAACACTTATAACTGTATATATAATAGCCAAAATTTCTTGAATACCGATATTGTGGCAGATATCCCAGGTAAGTTTTCATCTTTTTTCATTGATGTAAGAGATATCAAAACAGACACTCCAGCAGGAGAGGATAAATCCGTATTGATCAACCTGTTTACCGAACTACTCCGTGGAGCCTCGGGGGCAAAAGAAAAAATAGATGCCTTGTTCTGCCCTGCAACCAACGCACAGTATAGGAAAGGAATTTAATAGAACAGCGTGCAGGAAACCCGGTTGTTAATAACAGAGAAAAAATAGTACCACGCCGCCGTAATTAATTTCTTAAAAAGCTAACCGGGCTCCACTTGTAATGAGAGGGCAATTTGTACAGCGCGCTTTGATTTGAGCACGTCGTGGACCCGCAGGATATCAACGTCCTGCTGTGCGCAAAGGGCAGAAACTACTGCGGTTGGGCAGTCACGCTCCTGAAGTGGAATGGCAAGCAAGGTATCAAAAAAAGATTTCCGGGAATGGCCAATCAAGACGGGAAGACCGGTTTGTTTAAAAACCTGGATATTTCTTAAAATATCAAGATTATGCTCAAGAATTTTTCCAAAGCCGATTCCCGGGTCAAGAACGATGCGTTTTTCCTCTATTCCTTGACTACGCATAAACTGTATTCGTTCTTCGAAAAACGCCTGTATCTCTTCAATAACACTTTTATATTCCGGTTTTACCTGCATGGTTCCTGGAGTACCCTGCATGTGCATAATGATTACAGGGCCGTCGTACTCTTTGATCACATCGAGCATTTCAGGATCCTGCCGTAATGCAGAAATATCATTAACAATGGTAGCTCCGACCTGGAGAGCTTCCCGGGCGACCCGTGCCTTTGTTGTATCAATGGACACCGGAATTTCAGGGTCTATTTGGCGCAACACCTTTATTGCAGGAATTACCCGTTTCAGTTCCTCCTCTTCTGAAACAGGATCGGCAAAAGGTCGGGTCGACTCACCACCCACATCAATTATATCTGCACCATCAGCGATCAACTGTTCCATCTGACAGATTAGCGTTTCACGGCTGGTGAAACTGCCACCGTCAGAGAATGAATCCGGGGTTACATTGAGAATCCCCATAATTTGCGGTTTAATCATTCCTTTCTCCCACAAAAAAAGGCACAGGAAAGTTCCTGTGCCTTTACAACCCCTGTTTACTCGTACGAGTTAACTCTCTGCTGTTTCAGTTTCGGCTTCCGCCTCTGGTTGCGTCTCAGCCTCTGGCTTTGCCTCTACGGTGTTCTTTTCTGCTCCAGTTTCTTTGGGAGACACATTATCGGTTGCAGCAGACTCTTCTGTTGCCTTCGCAGATTCTTCAGAATCCTTCTTAACAAGAGGTGTACCAGGATCCTTCCCGTCCTTTAAATTCTGGATAATCCGGTCAATATCATCCAGCATGATTGTCTCTTTTTCAAGTAACTCATCTGCGACGGCCTTCAAAACATCGATATGCTTCTGTAGCAACTTGGACACTCTGTTATTAGCCTCAATAACAATCTCCTTCACGGCATGGTCAATCTTTCGGGCAGTATCCTCACTGAAATCACGATGCTGAGTAATCTCCCTGCCGAGAAAAATCTGTTCTTCCTTTTTACCATAGGCAAGCGGGCCAAGTTCTTCGTCCATCCCCCACTCGCAAACCATCTTACGGGCCAACTCACTAGCCCGTTCAATATCATTACCGGCACCTGTGGTAATTTCATTAAAAATAAGTCTCTCAGCCTCACGTCCACCAAAAAGGATGGCAATGGTATTGAGAAGAAAACTCTTCGAATGGGTGTATTTTTCGTCCACGGGAAGTTGCATGGTCAGGCCAAGCGCCCTGCCCCTTGGAATAATGGTTACCTTATGAATAGGATCTGTGTCCGGGAGCATCCTGGCAACAATGGCATGCCCGGCCTCATGGTAGGCGGTAATCTCTTTTTCCTTGTCAGAAATTATCATGGAGCGGCGTTCCGCACCCATCATAATCTTATCCTTGGCCTTCTCCATAAGATCCATGGTGATTTCTTTCGCACCCAGGCGGGCAGCCATAAGCGCAGCCTCATTCACAAGGTTTTCAAGATCTGCTCCGGAAAAACCGGGTGTACCACGGGCAATAACGGCCATGTCGACTTTATCCGACATCTTTGTTTTTTTACCGTAAATTTCCAGAATAAGCTGGCGGCCTTTAATGTCTGGAACCGGTACAATAATCTGCCTGTCAAAACGGCCCGGACGAAGTAATGCCGGATCAAGAACATCCGGGCGGTTGGTGGCAGCAATAATGATTACGCCGTCATTGGCCTCAAATCCGTCCATCTCAACAAGCAACTGATTAAGCGTCTGCTCGCGTTCGTCATGTCCACCGCCAAGTCCTGCTCCACGATGGCGGCCAACGGCGTCAATCTCGTCAATAAATATTATGCAGGGGGCATTTTTCTTGCCCTGGTTGAACAAATCTCTCACTCTGGAAGCACCAACCCCCACAAACATTTCCACAAAATCAGAACCGGAAATGGTATAAAATGGTACCTGCGCTTCACCTGCTATGGCCTTGGCCAGCAGGGTTTTACCAGTTCCCGGTGAACCCGCCAGCAACACACCCTTGGGAATCCGGCCGCCAAGTTTGGTAAATTTCTGGGGATCTTTCAAGAAATCAATGATTTCCTCCAGCTCCTCTTTGGCCTCGTCGATACCGGCGACATCCTTAAACGTCACATTGACCTCGCCCTCACCTTGGAGTTTAGCCCGGGTTTTACCAAAACTAAGAGCCCCGCCCTTTCCACCCATCTGCATCTGCCGCATGAAAAATATCCATACGCCAATAAGCAGCAGCATCGGGAACCAGGAAATAAAAATCGACATCCAGAATGATTCTTTATCCGCCTCTTTCACGCCGATATTCACGCCAGACTTCCGCAGCATGGGAATAAGCTCGGCATCATCAGGAACAACAGTGACAAAGGGATGGCCGTCCTGCCCGGATCCAAGAATTTTATCTCCCTGGATTGTCACTTTCTCAATGGCTCCAGCCTCAACACTTGACCAGAAATCACTGTAACTCAATGAGGCACGGGGGTTTTGCGGGGTATTAAACAGATTAAAAAGCA
>JALXCX010000410.1 GCA_026990725.1 Desulfobulbaceae bacterium | reverse complement strand
TTGGCGAGCAGCCCATAAAAATGCTTGTTGACCCCGCTGCCGGTGCCCGTATGGCCGTGGGGGAGGCATGGACCAATCTGGTCTGGGCCAAAATTGATGACCCGGAGCAGGTAAAGTGTTCGGCCAACTGGATGTGGGCGCCCAAACTTGCGGGAGAGGGCGCTGCCCTAAACGATGCTGCCAGGGCAATGCGTGAGGTGATGATTGCCACGGGCATGGCCGTGGACGGCGGTAAGGATTCCCTGTCCATGGCGACCATGGTTGGTGATGAAACAGTGAAGTCGCCGCGTGAACTGGTGATTTCGGCCTACGCGGCCATGACTGATATTACAAAAGTTATCACCCCGGATATCAAAGAGCCCGGCTCCACACTCTTGCTTGTAGATCTTGCCTCGGGCCAGGCAAGGCTGGGCGGAACCGCCCTGGCTCAGACTCTGGGACAACTGGGTAATGACAGTCCTGATATGGATGACCCCGATCTTGTCCGGCGCGGTTTTGCTGCCGTGCAGGAGATGATTGATAAGGGGCTCATTCTGTCCGGGCATGACCGCAGTGACGGCGGCCTTATTGTGACGCTTCTTGAAATGGCTTTTGCCGGCAATTGTGGTCTGGATTTGCAGCTACAGGGCGAGAAATCTGCTCTTGAGGCCTTGTTTTCAGAAGAACTGGGCCTGGTGATTGAATGCAGGCAGAATCGACTCGACAGCATCAACAGCCTTCTGGCCGAGGCCGGGGTGCCAGGCGTGCTGCTGGGAACCAGCACAGAGCAAAAGCGGATTTCTCTCCAGTATAATTCCAGTACGGTGCTGGCCGAAGATATGCCTGTTTTGCGGCAGGAATGGGAAGAAACCAGCTACCAGCTTGAGCGGCTGCAGGTTCATCCTGCCTGTGCTGATGAGGAAAAGAAGAATATTTATGATCGATCAGGCCCAACGTACCAGGTACCGTTTGCACCAAAGCCTTCGCCACAGGCCCTGCTTGAAAGCTCAGACAAGCCCAGGGTCGCTATTTTGCGGGATGAGGGATCCAATTCTGACCGGGAAATGAGTTCGGCTTTTTTTGCGGCAGGTTTTGAACCCTGGGATATTACCATGACGGATCTTCTTGAAGGGCGTATTACTCTTGAGGGCTTTCGGGGCATTGCGGCTGTGGGCGGGTTTTCCTATGCTGATGTTCCGGAGTCGGCGAAAGGTTGGGCCGCGACTCTTCTGTTTAACGAGCGTTTGAAAGAGATGTTTGCCGCCTTTTACAACCGCTCAGATACTTTTACACTGGGGATATGCAACGGCTGTCAGTTGTTTGGCCTGCTGGGCTGGATTCCCTGGCAGGGGCTGGCTGCAGAGGCTCAGCCCCGATTTATTCATAATCGTTCAGCTCGGTTCGAGTCTCGCTGGACGACGGTCAGGGTGCAGGACTCTCCGGCAATTATGCTCAAAGGCATGTCTGATCTGGTCTTTGGCATCCATGTGGATCATGGGGAAGGTAAACTTTATTTTCCTGACGATAAAATCCGCAAACAGGTTGTTCAACAAGGGCTTGTGCCTGTTGTTTATGTTGACGATAACGCAGAGCCTACAGAACAATATCCTTTTAATCCCAACGGCTCGCCCGATGGTTTTGCGGGCCTTTGTTCACCCGATGGCCGGCATCTGGCCATGATGCCCCATCCGGAGCGTGCCTTTCTGCCCTGGCAATGTCATTGGCTGCCGGAAGATTTGAAGAAATTACCGGTTTCTCCCTGGCTGCAGATGTTTCAAAATGCCTATGATTGGTGTTTGAATGGTTGATACCCGGATTATTTTTGATCTCATCCGCCTGGTGAAGGAAAGGAGTGTCATGTTGGCATGAAAAAAATTATTCTCTTTCTAAGCATTACTCTGTTTGGCTGGATCGGCTGGTGGCTCGGAGAGAGTGTTGGCCTGATGACGGCCTACCTGGTCAGCATGGCCGGCAGCCTTTTGGGAGTGGTGGTGGGGGTGAAATTTAACCAGAGGTATCTGGGGTGACCGCTTTCTGTCCGGGTTGACCTGCCGGGCTGGTGTTGGCTTCCGGCAGGTCTTTCATCGTTTGTTGTAGCTGACCAATTTGCTTTGGCCATGCCGGTTAGATTGGCGGGGCAATGGTTACGACGATGCGCATGTCGGTGTCGGCCCGAACTCCGTGCGGTTCCCGGATGTCAGAGACCAGCATATCGCCGGTTTTGGCCGGAATTGTTGCGTTATCGTCTGCCAGAAAAGCCCCTTCCCCTTCAATCACCAGAATACTTAACTGACCATCAAGGTCGTGGGAGTGAACCGGAAAAACACTCCCTCCGTTGATATTGAAGTTGAGAATTTTGAAATGTTCAGAGTCGTGCAGGACAATACTTTTCATGCCCATGGGGTTGAATTCCCTGGTTTCATCAAGCTCAATTTTTTTCATTTTGCCTTCCTTTGCGTAAATTTTTCAGAGAAAAAAGAATATTTGGCACCAGTAGAGTGTACAGGTTGAAAATGTTTGTGCCAGAATTTTTTTCTTTTTACCACAATGTGGCCTGTTGGCGGTAATGTCAAGGGGTGGTTTGTCCACCTTGATTTTTTACAGGCCATACCTGGGAGATGAGCATTCCGCTTAACATAAGGCCGCAGCCTGTCATTGCCCGTAATGAGAGATGTTCATCCAGGAGGAACCAGCCGCCAAGGACGGCAAAGGCTGATTCCAGAGAAAGAATGATGGCCGCGTGAGCAGGCGGTGATCTTTTCTGGGCAACAACCTGCAGGGTATAGCCAACGCCCACAGATATGATCCCTCCAAACAGAATGGGGAGTGCCGCATCGTGGATGGCAGAGATGGTGATTTCTTCATACGGTAATGCCACCAGAAGACTGAGCAGGCCGCAAACCATAAACTGTATTATAGCCAGCCGAATAACATGGGTTCGGGGTGAAAAAAAGCTGAGTACCAGAACGTGCAGAGCCCAGAAAAAAGCACCACACAGGACAAGAAGATCTCCCGGAGCAACAGTCAATTTTTCCTGAACAGAGAGCAGAGCCATACCAATCACAGCAAGCAGGGCTCCCAGCCAGGTGCCCTTGTTGGTCGGTTGCCGGTAAAAAAGACCAAGGATCGGTACCAGAATGACGTAGAGTCCAGTAATAAACCCAGCCTTTCCGGCTGTTGTGTATTGAATACCTATTTGTTGCAGACTTGCCCCGGCAAATAAAACCAGTCCGGCCGCGGTCCCGCCGATGTATAAAGGTACGGAGTCTTTGGCAGCAGGCCGTGGAGATGACTTTAACGCCAGCGGAACAAGGCAGAGACCTCCCAGGAGAAAGCGGATGCCATTAAAGGCAAACGGACCGAGATGATCCATTCCGGCCCGTTGTGCCACAAAA
>JALXCX010000409.1 GCA_026990725.1 Desulfobulbaceae bacterium | reverse complement strand
ATACGAAAATACATCGTAGATGTCCTGCAGCCGGATCAGGCGGGTTGTGAATGTGTTTTTTCTGTAATCGGCAAGGGCCTGGGCGCTTTGCAACAGAGAATCGGGAGCGATGATAATGTACTCTGCCCTGTTACGGCGTGATAACAGTCGTGAGGGCAGGTCTGCTTCTGCTGGTATGGTCAGCGGAGCACTGCTGAGTTGATACTCCTCTCCGCCTGCGGTCTCAAAACTTACCTGAAATCCGTCTACGGTTTCAGTGACCGTAATATCTTCACGCCAGAGGGCTTCGGCCGTGCCGGGGTTTTCGATAACTCTTATTTCCGGTCCGGAAAAGCCGCTCACCGAAACCGCGCCCGAGGGGGCATCATGGAGACGCAGGTTGTCCTCCCGGGCATACATCTTACGGTCATAATCAATGGCAACTGACTCAATGTAGACCAGGCTGTAGGGCGCGTCGTTAAGGGCCTCTCCTTCGACCGTGAGGGTGACGGCAACGGTTTCTCCTGCCTCTGTGCCGCCAAGAATTCTCTGGTCAAAAGAGGTCTCAAGAACCGCCTGCCTGTTGCCGTCCCATCTGACTTCTCCTGCCAGCGGTGTTCCATTGAGAGAGACCCTGGCCAGGTGGTCATTGCCGCGGACAAGATCACCCGCTCCTCGGAGGACAATCTTGAGATGTCCCGGGCTGGCCGATACAGCTGCCGGGTCCGGCAAGTTGATGGTCAGGGCTGCAGCCGGTTTACTGGGCGGAAAGATGTAGTCCCAATACCCATAGTCCGCGTTTTCTTCCTGATGAACCCAGGTCAACAGCATGTTGTCTTCGGCAAAGGAGAGATGTTCCCGAAATTGATCGGGTAGTCCCGCTTCCGGCCCGGGCCCGGTCAGGCGGTCCATGTTCCATCCCCGGTGTCTGCGGAACTTACCAAGCCGGTAAATATTATCCCTTGTCTCAGTCGTCAACCAGGTCTCAGTGGCAAAAACAAATTCCTGGCGTTCGACATCATAATAATAGGCCGCAGAATTTCCCCCGACAGAAAAGGACCACTTCCCGTTGAGAATCCTGTCGGCAATTCTTGGGGCGGGAGTAGAGGTAACAGCGGCCAGTTCTTCTAATGTAACCCTGTACATTCCCTGCTCACGGGTACGGAATCGTACCCGGTTGACCCGTCTCTTTTTTGCCCTGGTTTTTTGTGACGGGGCCCCAAAAATGTCGTGAAATGCGAGCAGATCATGCTGGATGTTTATGGGGGCAAGATGTGTTTTTTGTGCTTCAGCTCTGGCCCTGCCGGCAAAATTTCTGGCAAGACTGCGCCAGGGTGTTTTTTTGAGCTGCTGTCTTTGTAGGGAATAGCCCTGTCTTGCCGGGGTCGCTTTTGGTGAGGCAAGATCGATCAGCCAGGGTCCGTAAATTTTGCGAGTGTTCCAGATTTCCTCCTCAACCAGCCTGTAGAGATAGGTCGCCTGCGCTCTGGCCTCCGGATCGAGAAGGAGGTACTCTCCGCCCTGGGGCGCTGTGATGAGTCCGGGGAGCATTGTCGTCCCGTTAATTCGCTGCCAGGTTGTGTCATTGATTGTTTTTCTCTCCACATAAAAACCAACTGTGCCGTGTTCCTGGGCAGTATCCCATTGCACGACAGCTACAGGTTTGTCCCGAACAATATCCGCAAGGCCGGTGGATTCTGACACGGCCCTGCTGTCCATCATATTGACCCGAAAATTTTCTATGACTGCAAGGGTTGGATTGAAATCAAAATCTATTCGATGATCCTCAACTTCGCCTCCTGTGGCATCTCCGGTCGGATTTTGACATTCAGCAAGATTCGCGCAAACCCGGAAACGGGCATAGGTGTGGCCGGAGGTCTCCGGCAGGCCGTTCCAGTAAAAGGTCGTTGTAGTGGCTGCCCCGCCATTATCGGGAACTGTCTGGCAGAACTGGGTGGGAGAATTAGCCTGGTCGCCTGCGTCAAAGGAGCCTCCGGGTGTACCCGCTCCATCCCAGCGGTCAAGCCAGGCGCAGGCATAGACGTCTCCGCCTGTATCGTTCACCACCTGCATGTCCGCGTAAATCTCGGCATGGTTGCCGCCATGGGGAGAGCGGAAAGAGACGCCGTCCTCATCATCACTGCCGTTTGTATCGTCGGCATCGGCATCGGCATTGGTTTGAGGGGCGTTTAGATCTGCATCTCCTCGGTTTGACCCAAGCCATGGTTCGTTAAAATGGCGGATATGTCGGGCCGTACCATAGCCCGCAGCATCGCCATAATCATAGACATAAAAAAAGTCAAAATCGGCCAGTGCTATTGCAGATGCGCCGGGGTTTGGAGCTGCGACTGAACTGGGATAATGGACAATGGAGAACTGAGTAACGGGTTGTGTGTCAAAGTTGAAGATGAGCCTGCCCCGTGGATTAGTTGTCGCAGTGGAAGCAAGACCGTTTGACTCATATTGCGACTGGCTTATCTGGTTTATATTACTGCCAAATGTAACGTTATTCGGGTCGATGGTCGCGCCGGATTCAGTGAGGGCTGTAATTATCACACCATCCCCCCAGGAGTTCGCACGGCCATCGATGTCAAGGATTGTAAAATTCTGTATGATCACTGGCTGGGAAAAGGTGTAGGTGAAAGTGACTGATTCATTGTGATTGGTATAGTTGGTGTATGAGGAAAGACCGTTAGAAGTTTCTCTGGGATAATTGTTCAAAAATCGCCCCGTATCACCTGTGACATTGATGTCCACATCGACTGTAGAACCGTCCACGCTGTTATACACTTGATGGAGGCTGCCATTGGGAGACCAAGTTAATGCTCCCCAGTCAAAAGTGTATGCCTGGGCACCCTCTACAGCAAAGAGTGTTGTCAATAGAAAAAAGATTGTGTACAAACGGGACAGTGAAATCATGGCCGCATCGATAGAGTTATTCTCTCCCAAGTGACCAGCCCCGCTAAAAAGGAGGATGTCTGTCTCGGGAAAGCTGAGTATAGTAATACGTTGTTAATCTGTTACTGTACTCCAATTGAACAGGGAGGAAAGTAAATTTTTCTTCTTGTCGGCAGCGCTGTCAGATATTTTTTGTATTGACCTGCTCTTCATGATGTTTCATGCCGGGGGAGGTTGTGCCGAGTTTTAATAAACATGGAGAGATCATGGCGTTACCCCGATGCAGGCTCACCGTTCTTTGTGAAAATTCTGTTGCCGGAGCACACGGTCTTATCGGCGAACATGGCTGGTCAATTCATGCGGAGGTGAATGGCCGCTCTCTTTTATTTGATACCGGTCAGGGGCAGGGGATTGTCAACAACAGTCAGATCCTGGGGATTGATCTCGCCTCCCTTGACGCCCTGGTCTTGAGCCATGGCCATTACGATCACACTTCCGGC
>JALXCX010000408.1 GCA_026990725.1 Desulfobulbaceae bacterium | reverse complement strand
GGTGCTGGTGAGCATGCTGCTCGAATGACAGCCATGGATAACGCTACAACGGCTTGTGATGATATGATCAAAGATCTTACGCAGTTGTATAATAAAGCTCGCCAGTCAGCCATTACCGGTGAGTTAATGGACATTGTCGGTGGTGCTGAGGCACTTAAGGGCTAATACGATACATTAAAGTATTTAATCTGATAGAGGAGGCCATTTCAAATGGGTGATTCGCGAGTTGGTAAAATTATACAGGTTATTGGACCTGTTGTTGATGTTGAGTTTGAGGCAGGAGATCTCCCTGAGATCCTCAATGCCTTGTTTGTTACAAATCCAGGTATTGATGATGTAGAGGAAAACCTTGTCATTGAAGTTGCACAGCATCTTGGTGATAACTGTGTACGTTGCATCGCCATGGACCAGACTGATGGTCTCGTTCGAGGAATGAACTGTCGTGATGATGGACAACCGATTACGATTCCCGTTGGTGAAGCGGCACTTGGTCGCATTATGAACGTTGTTGGCCGACCGGTTGATGGTAAAGGTGAGATTGATTCTTCTAAGACCATGCCCATTCATCGTGAAGCTCCTGAGTTTACTGAGCAGGACACAGAGGTAAACGTTCTTGAGACCGGTATTAAAGTTATTGACCTTCTGGTTCCGTTCCCACGTGGTGGTAAAATGGGACTGTTTGGTGGTGCTGGTTGTGGAAAGACTGTCATCATGATGGAAATGGTTAACAACATCGCCATGCAACATGGTGGTATTTCTGTTTTCTGCGGAGTTGGTGAGCGTACCCGTGAGGGTAATGACTTGTACATGGAGATGAAGGAATCTGGCGTACTTCCTAAAGCAGCACTCGTTTATGGTCAGATGACTGAGCCTCCTGGTGCCCGTGCCCGTGTTGCTCTTACCGGACTGACCGCTGCAGAGTACTTTCGTGATGAAGAAGGTCAGGACGTGTTGTTCTTCGTTGACAACATCTTCCGTTTCACACAGGCTGGTGCTGAGGTATCTGCTCTTCTTGGACGTATTCCATCAGCTGTTGGTTACCAACCGACACTTGCTACTGACCTTGGTGCTCTTCAGGAGCGTATTACATCTACAACAAAGGGTTCAATTACAGCTGTCGAGTGTGTATACGTACCTGCTGATGACTTGACTGATCCTGCTCCTGCAACTACATTTGCTCATCTTGACGGTACCGTTGTTCTTTCTCGTCAGATTGCAGAGCTTGGTATTTATCCTGCTGTTGATCCGCTTGACTCCACCTCACGTATTCTTGACCCGAATGTAGTTGGTGAAGAACATTATGCAACAGCTCGTGGTGTACAGGTTTCTTTGCAGAAATACAAAGAACTTCAGGATATTATTGCTATCCTTGGTATGGATGAACTTTCTGAAGAAGATCAGCTGACTGTAGGGCGTGCACGTAAAATTCAACGTTTCCTTTCTCAGCCTTTTACTGTTGCTGAGGTTTTCACAGGTATGGACGGTAAGTACGTTAAAGTTGCAGACACAGTTAAGGGTTTCAAAGAGATCCTTGATGGTAAACATGATGATCTTTCTGAAAATGCTTTCTATATGGTTGGTTCTATTGATGAAGCCCTTGAGAAAGCCGCTGCTGAGAAGGCTGAAGCGTAATTTTGCATAAAGCTTAATCAGAGGTAAATACAATGGCACAGATTCATCTTGAAGTGGTAACCCCATCCGGCCCTGTCGTTAGTGATGATGTAGATATTGTTACTGCACCGGGTGTTGGCGGTGACTTTGGTGTCCTTGCTAACCATGCTCCATTTTTAAGTACTATTAAAACTGGAACAATGAGTTATTCCAAAGACAAACAAACTAAATATTTAATGGTCAGTGGTGGTTTTTCTGAAGTTTCGAATAATAAAATCACCTTTCTTGTTGAAAGTGCAGAGTATGGTAAAGACATTGATGTAGACCGTGCAATGCAGGCCAAGGAACGAGCAGAGAAACGTCTGGCACAGTCTCAGGCTCAGTCAGAAAATTTTAATAGAACACGTGCAGAAGCGTCATTGAAGAGAGCCCTTGCACGAGTTCGTACAGCGGAGTTAGCTCGTCAGTAAGTAAAACATACATCAAAAATAAGGCCGTCCATTAATGGACGGCCTTTTTTTTTTGAAAATTACACATTTCAAACATAATGAAATCAAATTTATTCTACATGTACAAGATGATAGTTTTGTCATAGTGAATTTTCAAAAACTGGTTTGATAAAAAGCATGTATAGCAAATTTGTAACAAATTATTATCCATTTTCATGTAATCACATTGATTCATCCACATGGTTCTGATATTCTGATATATCTTTTAACCCCATTTTCAGGGAGGTCTGATGAAACCCAAAGAAAGAATGGCCATACCTCGACAGGTTCCTGAGGAATTAGATCCAGCTGATCGTATTACCAATTTTAAAGAGGTTACTGCAGGATTAACTGAAGACAAGGCTTTGTTAGAGGCTAATCGTTGTCTCCAATGCAAGAAACCAACTTGTATTCAAGGCTGCCCAATTCGGAATGATATTCCCGGTTTTATTGCTCTTTTACGTGAGAATAGAATTGAGGAGGCCTATTGGAAAGTCCGAGAAACCAGCACAATGCCTTCCGTTTGCTCTCGTGTCTGCCCACATGAATTTCAGTGTGAGGGTAAATGCGTTCGTGGTAAAAAAGGGGAGCCTGTTGCTATCGGTTTGCTTGAAAGATATCTCACAGACTGGATGGTCGCTCATGGTAAAACCATGACAAAAGATTGTGCAATCGATAATTCCCGAAAAGTTGCTGTTGTTGGCGCTGGTCCAGCCGGGATGACTGTTGCACATATACTAGCCCATGCCGGATATAAATGTACAATCTTTGAGGCATTACCTGTTTTTGGTGGGATGTTGGCTGTAGGTATTCCACATTATAGATTACCAAGGGATATAATTGGAGCTGAACTTGCTGCTTTGAAACATTGTGGGGTTGATATTAAACTTGGCGTTACTGTTGGTCGTGATGTTTCAATTCAACAGCTTAAGGACGATGGCTACTTAACTGTATTCATTGGTGTCGGAGCCCATGAGAGTCGTAAACTTGGCATTGATGGTGAAACTAATACCAAAGGAGTTCTTCATGGTGTTGATTATCTGAGACAGGTCTTGACGGGTGTCGATATTAACATAGGTAGAAAGGTGGTGGTCGTTGGCGGTGGTAATGTTGCAATTGATGTTGCTCGTACCGCATTGCGTACTGGGTCTGATGAAGTCTTTATTCTATATCGGCGGACAAAAGAGGAAATGCCTGCATCACATGCTGAAATTCATCATCTTGAGGAGGAGGGAGTTCGTGTAGAATTTCTCGCCGCTCCTGTAAAAATTCATTCCGAAAATGA
>JALXCX010000407.1 GCA_026990725.1 Desulfobulbaceae bacterium | reverse complement strand
CGAATCATGCAAAACTTTCTCCTTGACGAGGGACTCACCCTTATCCGAAGCTTTGAAGCCGGAGCCCGTACCACCATGCGGCATCCGATGATGATTGAAGACAGCAATCCACTGATTACACTGGTCAAGGAAACAGCGAAAACCAATCGAATAGCCTACATCTCCATCATAACCGAAGACGGAACCGTTGTGGCCGCTGCAGGCGGACATGATATTGCCATAGACCGTAATATCACAAAACAGGTGCTGCAAACGCACCAACCGGTAACCGTCATGGTTCCTAACAAAGATAAAGCGCCCATTTTTGAAGTAGCGGCCATCTTCCAGACCCTGCCGTCTGAAGAACCACCGATGATGGGCATGATGGGGAGGCATCATTTCAGACGAAAAACAGCGCAGACAATCCACCTCGAAGAGGGGCGGGCCGTCATCCACCTTGGCCTGTATACTGCGGAATTTATCAAGGCCAGCAGGCAGGATATCACCCATTCCCTGTTCATGGGCGGGTTGCTTGTCCTGGTTGGAAGCGCTGGTTTTTACTTCCTTTTTCTTTACCAGGGCATGCAGGTTACCCGGGCAACCCTTGCCAACATGAAGCTGTACACCAAGAATATCATCGAATCCATGCCCGATGGTCTGCTTACCCTGGATTCCCGAGGCAGGATTGTTTCCTGCAATCCCAGGGCGCTTGAATTTACCGAAATGGACCTTGCCGGGTTAAAGGGCAAACGCCCGGAAGATCTGTTTGCAGGCTGGCCGGCTGACTCCCGGCACACACAGGGAACGGCTTTTTCCTACACCTTTGTCCACAAGGACGGGACCGAGATACCGGTTGAAATCAGCAGTTCTCCCCTGCTTGATGATCAGGGCAACACGCTGGGTGCGGTTTTTCTTCTTCGTGATCTTCGCTCAATCAGATCCATGCAGAATCAACTTGACCGCGCAAGACGTCTGGCCGCCCTGGGCAAAATGGCCGCCGGTATTGCCCATGAAATACGCAACCCTCTGGGAACTTTGCGTGGATTTGCCCAGTATTTCGGCTCCAAAGCCGATAACGATGATGCGCGGGAATACAGCGCTCTGATGATAGGGGAGGTGGACCGTCTCAACGAGAGTATTTCTTCCCTGCTCCAGTTTTCCAGGCCCAGGGAGCCTGAATTTGCACCGGTTGCCCCAGAGGCCCTGCTCGACAAGACCGCAAAACTGCTGGAATATGATTTCAGGGAAAAAAAGATCACCCTGCAACTCACCGGCAATTGTAAACAATCCGTTGAAGCTGATGAAGACCTTCTTTTGCAGGTTTTGCTGAACCTTCTCAAAAATGCGCTCAATGCCAGCGAGGAAGGGGCAACAATTGATCTCTTATGCAAAGATGACGGGGACACCATCCGCATTACGGTTACCGACAGCGGCAAAGGCATGAGCGAGGCGGAACAGAACCGGATGTTTGATCCTTTTTTTACCACCCGCACCGCCGGGACCGGCCTTGGCCTAGCCGTCAGTCATCAGATCGTTGAACAGCATGACGGTCATTTTGCAATCACATCACAACCCGGAAGAGGCACATCGATAACAGTCGTCCTCCCCAGGCAACGTAACCCGAAAAGCCGAAAGGTTGAACCATGAAAAAAATACTAATCGTTGATGATGACACCGCCCACCGTACCATGTTGAAAGTCAACCTGGCCGGGGCCGGATATGAAATTGTGGAAGCCGATGACGGCGACCGGGTTCTACCCATCCTTGCCGAGCAGGATATTGATCTGATCCTCATGGACCTGAAAATGCAGCGCATGGACGGCATGGAGGCCATCAGACTGCTCAGGGAAAAGGGCCGGCCGGAGCCGGTGATTGTGATCACCGCCTTTTCATCCGTTGAATCGGCCGTGGAAGCCATGAAACACGGGGCCATGGACTATGTGACTAAACCCATCGATATCGAGGCTCTGAAACTGGTGGTGGCCAAGGCGCTTGATTTTGAGGCCCTGCGAACGGAAAACCAGGAACTGAAACAACGGCTGGGTGAACAATTTGATTTCGGCAATATCATCGGTCGCAGTCCGGCCATGCAGAAGGTTTTTGAAACGCTTTCCCTGGTGGCGCCATCCGATGCCACGGTTCTTATTACCGGCGAGTCGGGTACCGGCAAAGAACTGATCGCCTCGGCCCTGCACCAGAACAGTCATCGCAAAGAGGGACCGTTTATCAAGGTCAACTGCGCGGCCCTGCACGAAAACCTGCTGGAATCGGAACTGTTCGGCCACGAGAAAGGGGCCTTCACCGGCGCTGACAGCCGACGACTGGGCCGATTTGAACTTGCCGACAAAGGCACGCTTTTTCTCGATGAAATTGGTGATATGTCGCTGCAAACCCAGGCCAAGATCCTGCGGGTTCTCCAGGAAGGCGAACTGGAACGGCTGGGTGGCAACGGCACTGTCAAAGTAGACGTGCGTCTGGTGGCGGCCACCCACAAGGACCTGACCGCCATGGTGGAGGAGGGAACCTTTCGTCAGGACCTCTTTTTCCGCCTGTCTGTGGTGCCGATAGAGCTGCCGTCACTGAATAAACGAACAGAGGACATCCCGGTACTGGCGGACTTTTTCCTCCGCCGGTACGCCAAAAAGAACAAAAAAGATATCAAGGGGTTTCATCCCCAGGCCCTGATGCTGCTGGCCAGATATCCATGGCCCGGCAATATCCGGGAACTTGAAAATACCGTTGAACGGGCCGTCATTCTTTGCCTGGGTGAACAGATCACCCCCAAAGAGCTTCCCCCACAGATGCTGCCTAAAGATTTTCAACTTGCCGGAGGCCCGGTACCTGCCTCCGGCGGCCTGACCCTGAAAGACATGGAACGGGAGGCAATTCGAGCAACACTCGAACAGACCAAAGGCAATAAATCTCAAGCCGCCAAGCTCCTCGGCATTGCCCGCCAGACCCTGCTCAATAAAATCAAGGAATATGGATTGTAAGGGCTGCTCTGTAGCTACATGCACTTTGTAGGATAGAGGCATTTTACCTATTCGCAGCTCTTGCCGCTCCTACCCCCTTGAAAAATGGTGCATTATTTCAGCGAACATGAGCTGATTCTGATCAAACCCAAAAAACTACATACCCCGAAGGCTATTCCCTATTGCCTAAAAATTAGGCAATAGAATCTCTTCAGCACCTGTCCAGGCGTACTGTTTCTGGGCAGTTCAGCTGTTCTTTTGAGTAGCGTGGTCATTTTCTTTTAAAGAAATTTTTTTCTTTCAGATAGTTACCAGTATTTTTTTCAACTGGCACAATCCCTGCTTTTCTTTCACCAGTCCGAATGGAACACCGTGGCATTCATGTATTCCTCGGTATTCTCTTCTCAACCTTTTACGGAGATTACAATGCGGGACAAAGA
>JALXCX010000406.1:3997-11173 GCA_026990725.1 Desulfobulbaceae bacterium | reverse complement strand
CGTTGCGCTCCGGACCTGCCGGCAGGGAAAGGGCGAGGGCAACAGAGATTCCGCCCCGCAGGCCGCCCCAGGTTAAAATGCGGATGGTTCCCCGACGAAAATGCAGCCGTGCCTGCAACGTTTTCACCGCTGCGGCAACGCTTAAATATCTGGCAAGCAGAACAAGAGGAATCAGAACAAGTGTGGCGGCAATATAGCGCATATCGTGGGGCAGAATGAGTACCTCCAGACCGATAAGCACGAAAAGAACAGCATTTAAAACTTCATCGATCAACTCCCAAAAGCTGTCAAGATGGCGCCGGGTAAGAGGCGACATGCCAAAATGACGTCCATGGTTACCCACCAGTAAACCGGCTGCCACAATGGCAAGCGGGGCAGAGACATGGATCAGTTCGGCCAGTCGATAGCCTCCCACCACGGTTGCCAGGGTGATAAGCACTTCCACCTGATATTTATCCACCCGTTTGAGCATCTGGTAGCAGAGATAACCAAGGGCTGTACCAAAGAGCAGCCCGCCGCCTGCTTCAACAATCAGCAGCTTGCCAATCTCTTTCATGTCCGGAGAACCACCTTCATGGAGAATGGAGAGAAGAGCCAGAAACACGACAACCCCCATCCCGTCGTTAAAGAGTGACTCACCTGCCATGGTTGTTTCCAGATCTTTTGGCGCACCGGCTTTTTTCATGATTCCCAGCACGGCAATGGGGTCTGTGGGGGAGATCAACGCGCCAAACAGCAAGCAGTAGATGGGCGGCAGATCCAGACCAAAAAAATGAAGTGTCAGCCAGGTTGAACCGCCCACAAGAAAAGTGGAAACAACGACGCCCCCCGTTGCCAGCAGCGAAATTATCCATTTCCGGCTGAGCAGGTCTGAAAAGTTGACATGTTGAGCACCGGCAAAGAGCAGAAATGAGAGCATGCCATGCATCAGGGTATCGTGAAAATTCATCTGGCTGAGCAGCTGACCAACCTGATCCTGGAGGGGGAGGAGGTTAATGCTTCCCAGAAGAAGCAACCCCAGCGACATGGCAAGGGACATTGCCATAAGGCCGATGGTTGTCGGCAGACGGATTGAACGATAATTGACATAACTGAAAAAAGCTGCAAGAGTAATAAGAACAGCAGTCAGATCATAAAATCCCATGTTGCCTCCACGCAAGGGGGATGAAAAAACAAACCACGATAATAAACACTACTTCATGAAACAACCACAGCCAATAGTCATTTGCGGAATAGATACGGGTGTGGGTAAATCCATTGTCACCGGACTGCTGGCCCGACACCTGCTTGAACAGGGCAAGGTGGTTATCACCCAGAAACTCGTCCAGACCGGATGCAGCGACCGCCCGGAAGATATTCTGGTGCACAGAAAACTCATGGGGGCACAATGGCACCCCCTTGACGAAAAAGGCCTGACCTGTCCCTACTGTTTCCCCTTTGCCGGCTCACCCCATCTTGCGGCACAACTGGCAGGGGTAGATATTGATCCGGCACAACTTGACAAAACAACCCGGGAGCTGATGACCAGGGTTGACCAGCTGCTCATTGAAAGCGCAGGAGGGTTACTGGTCCCGTTGACACAAGAGTTACTGCTCCTTGATTATCTGGCAGAGCGTTCCTGCCCGGTTGTGCTGGTTACTTCGCCCCGGCTTGGCTCCATCAATCATACCCTTCTCTGTCTTGAGGCGCTTAAAAAAAGAAACATGCCGCTGCTGGGGCTGGTCTACAACCTGCATGGGCATCATCCCAGGGAGATTGTCACCGATTCTCTGCAAATCTTTAGACATTATCTCAAACGGTACGGCTTTATCAGACCTGTTCTTCTCCTACCCGACACCAACGAAAGCACGTCTACAAACTGGGATCTTCTGCTTTCCGGATAGTCTCTTTATATGAAAGTGGAGTTCAAAACTCCAATGGCATCACTTTCATTGTTCGTTGTGGCTGTGACCCAAAATTTGGTCCAGCCATGCTGGTTACTTGAGCAGAGCGAGCTGCCGGTCGTGCAGTTTTCCCAAAAGACAAAGGGCCGCGATCGCCCCGATCAAGGCCATAAACATATCTGACTGTGTGTCCCAGACATACCCCTGGGTGCCCAGAAACTCTTCCGCCCCACCGGAGGAGGCCAGAGCCACCCACCATTCAATCAACTCATACAGAGCCGCAAAGGCCAGGCAAAAACAGACAGTAAAAAAATTGCGCCAGGAAGAAGACGGGATGACAGCCTTACGGATAAGAATCTCCCGGGCTATCATTGCCGGAACAAATCCTTGAGCAAAATGACCCAACTTGTCAAAGTTATTGCGTGTCCCCCCCGTCATATCGCGTATCCAGTCAAAGAGCGGCACTTGGGCATAGGTATAATGCCCACCAACCATAAGAATTATGCAGTGCAGCAGGATCAGAAAATAGACAAGCGGTGTCAGTGGAAAAGAACGGCGGGTAGAGAACAGAACCACGACGCCGATTAAGGCAGGCAACACCTCCTCAACCCAGGTAACCATATCCTTTGGCTCATATGCCGACCAGGCCAGCACTGCTGCAAAAACTCCCACCCAAATCCATTTCATAACCACTCCTCTTCAAATACCGGGACAAAGTCTGTTCCAAAAATATCCTGACAAATCGTAACTATTCAGCTACCAGCACAATGTTGGCATAACCTGTGACCTGTAACTCTTCAGATGTGCTCCATAGTGCGGTAAGCAGGCCAACGAACTATAGCCCCTCTATGTGAGGCGGCCTGATCGCCGCACTATGGAGTGCATCTGAAGAGTTACGACAAATCTAGCCAGCAAGAGAAAAAAAGAGCAACATATTTTTCTTGCACACCTCATTCTTTACTGTTATTAATAATTATTACCTTAAAGAACAACCCAAACAAGAGGACATGCCCATGTGCCTTGAAGTACGAAAAACCTGTAAATGCGGCAGCAAATCAGCACAGTTTCATCTGCGGGATAATATATTGAGCCAGGAAGTCCTGGTTGAGCTGTACTGCCCGGACTGCTCAGGCGAAGTCGAACTTAATCCCGAAACCATGCTCATGGATAATGGCTGGATTATTGAATATGATATGGAGCTTGCAAAATTTCTGGCCGTCTCCAAACTGATGGTTGACCCTGATATTGTCCGACCCGGTTTTGTTTTTGACAGCGGTTATGCCTGCTGGCAGGAAATGTATCCGGGCGAACAGCAGGACGTGCTTGAAGAGCGCAAAGAAATTCTGGCCCTGCAGAAACAGGACCCAAGCCGTTACCTGCGGGAAATCTCTTCCTGGAATATTGCCCGCATAGAACGGCTCAAGGCCGATGGCTGGCGCAAGGCCCTGGCCGCCTGAGGACCCCGTTGCCAAAACTTCGGTTGAAGGACCTCCTCCTTCCCCTTCAACCGGAGGCATTACTTTTTTTCACGTGTTGTGAATAGGGTTGTCTTCTTCCAGAAACTGTTCAATTGCCTTGCCTTTCTCAACAACAGCATCCAGACCGGAAAAACTGTCTTCTAGCACATCACAGACCTCCTGCAGAAGAAGAACAGCCTGATCATCCTCTCCAAGTTCCTGATCAGCTTCTGCTACCAGACGAATGAACTGTCTGCGAAGTGTGTTGAATTTTTTCTGCAACTCCGCCCGTTTTCTATGCTTTTTCTGCTCAACACTCAGAACAGGTAAAAGTCGTTGTATGGATATTTCGACCAGCACATCCCTGGGAATATCCTCCCGCCTTGCCACTCTATCAAGAATCTGCAGAGATCTTTTACTCAGGACATAGGTTTTCTGCCGCCTCCTGCCGGGTGTCGGGCTGAACGAATGCCTTGTTGAGGCCACCTGCCGCAGGACATCACTATCCTCAATAAGCTGATCAAAGAGAGATTTCTGCTGCAGTCCGAGCTGACGGGCCATGACACCTAACAACTGAATAATCTCCTCAGGCAGTCTAAACGTTGCCCGTACTGATTGTCTGCCCTGCAGTCCTTTTGCCGATATAAACAGCTGCCCGGTAGATTCTTTCCTCTCTTCGTCAAATTCTCTTTCCACGAGTAGCACCTCTGGTAAAAAACAACTTCTATATTACTCAACTATAATTAATATAAAAAGTAATTCCTACTATAAAATAGAAAAAATACTACTTAGGATATTGACTATACAAAAAGAGTAATTATTTTTTCAACAGACCAAACAATAGAATTAATTCAATACCAGAAACCGATAAAGGAAACAAAGGAGGTTGATTATGCTGATGCGTTTTCACGATCTTGACAAAATGTTTAATGCCATGGACCTGCTGCAAAGACAACTTACCGGTGCGTCAAGAGGTTACGAGGCAGGGCGACCATTACTCTCAGGCTGGGAGCTCCCCGACAGCGGGCCAAAGACAAACCTTTATGACAGGGGAGAGAACCTGGAAATGGTCATCGAGGTACCGGGGATGAGTAAAGATGATCTCAATATAAAAATCCAGGGCAACTATCTGGAAGTCAGCGGAAAACGGGAATCAGATACCCCGAAGGAATATTCTGCTCATCGGGTTGAACGTGGCACGACCTCCTTTACCCGCAGCTTTACCCTGCCTGCAGAAGTTGATTCCGGCAAGGTTGAAGCACGGTTAAACAGCGGATTGCTGGTTCTTGTTCTACCCAAGGCAGAGGCGGCAAAACCCAAACAAATAACCATCAACTAACCGGCTGACAACGCATAAACCGCCAGAACATACAAGGAGGAAATCATGGGAGAACGAGCAAATATAGTACATGTTGAAGAAACTATTCCTGAAAAAAACATCCCGAAAGTCACCCCTCTTGTCGATATTTTTGAAAATGAGGACGAAATTCTGCTCTTTGCTGATATGCCGGGAGTGGAAAAAGATGACATTAACATCAACATCGACAACGGAACGCTCTCGCTTAGTGGTCTTCGCAAGATGGAGAGCAGCGGAGCTGTCCAATGGGAGGAATTTGGTGAAGCGGAATACCAGCGGACTTTTTCAGTTCCGCAGACCATCGACGTGGGCAAAGTAAGCGCGGAGATGCAGGACGGCGTCCTGCGGCTGCATCTACCCAAATCCGAGGCTGCCAAACCACGCCAGATTGAAATTAAAACAGCATAACATACGCTTTACAAATTTGAACAACGCATAAACGCGGTCAATCGGCCGCGTTTGAAAAAAACAGAGCCACCATCCTGGCCGGCATGTTTAACGGATCCGGGGGCAGTGCCTGGCCTGTTCATTCACTGATGTTCTATCGTCTCGATATCCGTTACCGGCCAGATAAAAAAGGTGGAGTCCGGTTTATATCCTACGCCACAGGCCCCTTTTTCCATGTAGAGCACCCAGGCCCAGTCGGTCTCGAAGGCACTGGTGGTCGAAGACCAGTACCCTTCCTGCAGATTGACGAAGGGATAATTTCCAGGAAGGGCCGGGGAGTGTGTATCCGCATCGACTAAGGATTCCAATTCATTGATGGTCGGCAGACGCCAGTTGCCCGGCTGTGATGTATTCAGCACCTTAACCTCCTCAATGGCCTTCTGCCAGGAGACTTTCCCGGCACTTAGCCCCGCATGCTGCCACCAGACCAAGTCGGTCAGATGATCTCGGACCATTTTGTCATCAATGATGGAAAAACGTGGCGATGGCCATGACGTGCCTCTGCGGAATTCTCCATCCTGACCACTGTTGAGGCAGGGAATGATTTTTCCGTTTTTATCGTAGCACAGGCCTTGACCGGTTGCGGCCAGCACGCCGTTCCCGGTTCCACGAACGGGCCAGAACAACGCTTCCTGGGTTTTTTTCCCGTAAAACATCCGCGCTCCTTCAAGGTGAACATGCCAGGCATACCCAGGATGAAGAACGGCCGTGGTGGAACTCCAGTACCAGTGGATGAAAATATTTGTGAAAGGATGGTCACGGGGCAAAGCAGGCTTCCTGGTCTGATAATCCATGAGGCTGCGCAACTCGCGTCGGTTGGGCAATCGCCAGTCCCGATGCCCGCAGTAGAGTTCACGATTAAGGTTGCGGATTGCCCGGAGTGCCTCAGGCCAAGTGCAGGGGAATTCTCCGGGGTTAGCGTCCTGGGACCATGTCAGACCGGTCAGGTTGTCAAAAACAGTTTTTTGAGCATCGATAAACCGGACTTGAGAGCTGGGCATACCTGGATGTAATTCCGCATCCTGGCCGCTGCCGACACAGGGGATACGGTCGCCCAGCGCATCGTAACAGTATTTCTGTCCGGTATTGAGAATATGTTGACTCATAATCTTAGTTTTTCATTTAAAAATCATACCTCAATCCACGTTGAAATTCTTTTTCCCCCGTTGTTTTTTCAGCTGGCTCCGTTGTTTTTTTTGATCCAGTCGACGTTTTTTGGCGCCCTGGCTTGGTTTTGTTTTGCGGCGTTTCTTCTCCACATGCAGGGCAGCCCTGAGCAGACTGGCAAACCTTGTCAGGGCGTCGTCGCGATTGGCGCCCTGGCTGCGCCGGCGATCGGCGTCAAGCTGCAACAGGCCCTGTTTGTTTATCCGTCCGCCAAGCCTTTCACGAATGCGCTGCTTCTGGGCCGGTGTAAACGAGGTGGATGCCTCCAGATCAAACCAGAGAGTCACCCTTGAGTTGACTTTGTTGACATGCTGTCCCCCTTTACCGCTGCTGCGCGAAAACGTAAAACGCAACTCGGTTAGGGGGACAGAAAGGGATGGTGTTATGGGGCATGAGTCGGAAGTGTGCATCATGTACCTCTGCACGGATGTCTTGTGGCGATTTCGGGGAAAACCGGGTCACCGGGGTTATTTCTTTTTCTTCTTGCCCTTTTTAGCCTTCTTTTTAGATTTTTTCCTGGATTTTGCTGCTTTCTTTTTCTTCTTTCCAGTGGATTTCTTTTTCTCTTTTTTGCCCTGCTTCTTGTTTTTTGTTTTCCCGTTTTTCTTTTCTTTTTTTGCTTTTGTTTTACTCTTTTTGGCAGAAGAAGTGATTTTTCTCTTCCGATCCTCCATTCCCGCAGCGGTCTGAATAATTGCAGCCGCACGAATCGCGCCAAAACCCGGAACCGCCATCAGGGTCTCAACTGTTGCTCCGGCAATCTTTGCCACCGAAGTAAAACCGTGCCGGGTAAGCATTTCCGCTGTCCGCTCACCTATTCCAGGGATTGAAGTAATCGCTGCCATAATAATCAGTTCTCCTTATT
>JALXCX010000406.1:0-3897 GCA_026990725.1 Desulfobulbaceae bacterium | reverse complement strand
AAACTTCTTGGTCCGCTCATGGGTCGGGTTGTCAAAAAAATGGGCCGGCGTCCCCTGCTCAATTATTGCTCCTTCATCCATAAACACTACCTGATCGGCCACTTCACGGGCAAATCCCATCTCATGGGTTACCACAACCATGGTCATGCCTTCCCGGGCAAGGGCAACCATAACCTCAAGGACCTCACCAATCATTTCCGGATCAAGTGCTGAGGTAGGTTCGTCAAAGAGCATAATTTTGGGCTCCATGGCAAGAGAACGGGCAATGGCCACCCGTTGCTGCTGCCCGCCCGACAGCATGACAGGATAGCTGGCAGCTTTATCACGCATACCAACTTTATCAAGCAGGGCCATGGCCAGATCGTTTGCCTCGCTCTGCCCCATGTTCTTGAGCTTTATCGGGGCCAGAGTGAGATTTTCCAGTACGGTTTTATGCTTGTACAAATTAAAGCTTTGAAACACCATGCCGGTTTCCATACGAATGGCACTGATATCTTCGCTTGGATCATACAGATTATGCCCGTCAACAATGATTGTCCCCGAATCAATGGATTCAAGCTGGTTAATGGAGCGCAGCAGGGTGGACTTACCCGAACCCGACGGCCCGAGAACGACAACCTTTTCCCCGCAAGTGACATCAAGACTTACATTATCCAGAGCCTTGAACGCACCGAAATACTTGTTTATATTTTTTATATGAATAATGGGGTCAGCGTTTTTCATAATAGCTGAGGCGATGCTCCATATTGGAAATAAGTTTGGAAAGAATCAGAGTAATGAGCAGATACACCAGCGCGATCATGGTATAGGTCTCAAAATAGTTGAAACTCTCAGAGGCGTACTCACGGCCGCGACGAAGGATGTCCGCAACAGCCAGAATTGAGACCAGCGAGGTGTCTTTCAGCAGGGCAATAAATTCATTCCCCACAGGAGGCAGGATAGTCCGCCAGGCCTGGGGCAGAATAACATAACGCATGGTCTGGGCCTGATTAAACCCCTGGGACAGAGCGGCTTCACTCTGACCAAAATCAATGGATTTTATCCCGGCCCGAAAGACCTCGCCCATATATGCACCGTAGCAGAAGGCCATGGCAATGACCGCTGCCACAATATCCGGCACCCGAATAAATCTGCCCAGGGCAAAATAGATGTAAAAAAGCTGGACGAGAAGAGGAATACCGCGGACCACCTCAACATATAATGAGGCTGCCAGATTGATATATCTGTTTTTTGAAATCCGGCCCAGACCGGTCAACAGTCCGATCACAAGGGCAAGGGAAATGGATAAAATGGTAACCTCAAATGTCACCAGAATACCGTCCGGGATAAAAGTAAGGACCTTGCCGTAGGTGTCCGGATCCTTTATGGGCAGGACAATAAGCAGGGCAACTGTACCCAGCAGCGCAATCCACCAGGCCGACATCAACCCCTTGTCATCCGGATCGGGGATGGCTGCTCCTTCGCCAATGTCAATTTTTTTCGGGTCACATTCTGCCATAATCATCAACAGGTGGATGTAAAAAATAATGGCCGGATTCCCTTATCAGAACCCGGCCGGAGAAGAGTCATGTAAGATTTATTGACCTATCCATTTCTTTTTCAACTCTTTATCAAGACCTTTGGCCTTCACGGCGGCAATCCCTTTGTTAAGCAGATCAAGCACTTCCTTGTTCCCTTTTTTTACGGGGAAACCATAGTATTCCGGCTTATCGGTTTTAAGAACCGTGGCGATTCTCAGTGTGTCTTTGTATTTAATCAGGGCATAATTGGCGGCCACCGGATCGTCACAGACGACCGCTGCTAGACGTCCAACATTCAAATCTTCCATGGCAAGACCAATCTCGTCATAGGATTTCGGCTCCACGCCTTCTGCTTTTTTGATGGCAAAATAACCTGTCGTACCAATCTGACCCCCCACTTTTTTCCCTTTCAGGTCGGCAAGGCTTGCCGCTTTGGAATCTTTCTGAACAATCAATGCCTGCTGAACAGTAAAATAGGGCTCGCTGAAATCCATTTTTTTCTGACGCTCTTTTGTGATGGACACAGAAGAACTGATGGCGTCATATCTGCCGCCTGCAAGACCTGCAAAAATACCGTCCCATGCTGTATTTGTAAAAACCGGGGTAAAACCGGCTTCCTTACCGGCTGCAGTAAGAAAATCTATGGAATAGCCGACAATATTCTTGTTGGCATCAACAAACTCCATGGGCGGCCATGTGGCATCGGTTGCAAAGACTATTGTTTTTTCCGCCCAGACAGAGCCGCACATCACGGCCAAGGTTACCATTGTCAGTACAGCTTTCTTCAACATATCGCTCTCCAAAATTCTAATTAATAAAAAAACTACCGTTTCCCTCTACCACTCCTTCCCGGCGCTGACAACAAAAAGCGTCCAGAGGCCTGAACAAGCTCTTTTGCAGGATATCTAATGACCCAATCAAAAGAATAAACTCTATACTTTTGAGAAACCATGTTTTTCTTGACGGCTCACAGTCTGAACAAGTACAATATTAACTACATTTTATCTTTTTTGAATACCCAATACCTTAACGAGGATTTGCCATGAAGACTATCCTGACCCGGTTGCTTCTGATATCTTTGCTCAGCATAGCCCCTGCCCTGCTCAGTGGCTGCGGCAGTAAATCTCTGGATGCCTACCAGCCCAAGGCCGGTGACAATATGCCGGAAGGCAAAAGCCTTGCCGACGGTACCCGGACCCCCGGTTCCATTTCCGAAGAAAACATGGGACCTGAACAGGAAGGTCTTGACGCAGGCAGTGGACAGAACGGATTTGACGCCAACGCCGAGCAGAATACTGATGCCTATAAACAAAAATACGGACGGTCATCCAAAGAAATGCAACCAGTCTACTTTAACTTTGACCAGTCCACCATCCGCAGCGATCAGGTTGCCCGCATTGAAGCAAACGCCCAGTACCTGAAAGATCACCCAGCCAGCAATGTGATTATTGAAGGAAACTGTGATGAACAGGGAACCAATGAGTACAACCTTGCCCTTGGCGAGCGCAGGGCCATCAACGTCAAACGTTATCTTGTTGAGCTCAATGTTGATGAATTCAGAATCCGGACCATTTCCTACGGCGAAGAACGGCCGCTTTTTACCGGATCAAGCGAAGACGACTTCGCCCAGAACAGACGAGCAGACTTTATCCTTGAGTAGCCTGTAATCGCTTTTCCCTGCCCATCTGCGGCCGCTAGCCAGTCCTTTTTCAGCAGATATCACCATCTCCGGTTAACCGACAGAGTCGGTGATATCTGCTGCCCCGCACGAAAGATATTGTTGCCTGCCAACCACTTTAGTGGCACAATCCCTGATCAATTCCTTTTTCAAGACACTCTGATACAGGTCGCCCTGTAGGGATACACGTATGCAATGGCTGCAAAGATTACATCGACTGGAACACGACGGAATTGCCGTATATATTGATCCACTCATCCCCGACTGGTTTGTTCCATCCACAAACACAGACTCGCTTCTCCAGAACGCCCTGAACATACCGGAGAAGACGAATTCTGAACTTGACAGAATAGAGCGGCTGCTTACTAAAAAGCAGACTCCAGCCTATAAAGGCCGCAGTCACCACCTAACCCCCGGACCGCTCAAAGAGATCTGGTTCCACCTTACAGATACCTGCAACCTTGCCTGCCGCCACTGCCTGTTTGGGGCATCTCCCGCCAAAACAGACACTCTTGAACCCCAGGTTCTGCACAAAACGATAGATGAGGCAGCAGAACTTGGCAGCCATCTTTTTTATTTTACTGGTGGTGAGCCCTTTGTTTATCCGAATTTTTGCGCAACCATAGCCTACGTGCTGAATCAGCACCCGGATCATCATGTGGTTGTCTTGACAAATGGCCTGCTCCTTGAAAAATACCT
>JALXCX010000405.1 GCA_026990725.1 Desulfobulbaceae bacterium | reverse complement strand
TGTATGCATTTATATTATTTTGTAAAAAATATCCGGTTGTTTTCAGGCCGTGTGCACTTTTCTCCATTTTATTATTTTTCTTCAGTTCTCCCGCCCTGGCGAGCTTTGGTTCACAAAAAATTGCCCTGGCATCAGGAGTGGTTAGGGAATCCTCCCCGACGCTTGCCGATATCGATAATGACGGAATCGATGAAATCCTCATCGGCACCTTGACCAAAAGTCCCGACGGCAGTTTAAAAGGAGCTTATTTAATCGTGATGAAGGGGGATGGCACAATCCTCTGGAAAAAGAATGTCGAAGCCCCCATAAATTCATCGCCGGCCGTCGGTGATATCGATAATGACGGCGAGATGGAGATTATCGTTTCCGTTGGTGGTGATACTGAAGACACGAACCATCAGGGAGGTATTAAAGCATTTGACCACAACGGAAACCTTTTATGGACCTTTCGCACATTGGACGATTACCCCGCTGACGAATACAGCAACGGTGTCTACTCCTCTCCTACCCTCTGCGACACCGACGGCAACGGCACCCTGGAAATTGCATTCGGCGCCTGGGACCGAAACATTTACCTGCTTGACCACAACGGTACATCATTATGGAATAATATGCCGGGAACCGGACAAATCCATCAGGGCTTTCATAACGGAGACACCAGCTGGTCCACCGCCGCCTGCGCAGACCTCAACAGTGACGGCAGCAAAGAGATCATTATTGGCGCTGACATTACCGGCGGCGGAATCCTCCCGGACGGAACCCGCACAGTTAACGGTGGCTTTCTCTATATTTTTGATAAAAACGGTGGTGTACTTGTTCGAAAGTATTTACCGGAGGCTGTGTATTCATCGCCCGCGGTTGCAGATTTGAACAATGACGGCATTGCAGAAATAGTTGTCGGAACCAGCTGGAATTTCTGGTATCAATCCCCTGTCGGAACTCCCACGCCTAAGGTCTACGTGTTTAGCACGGCACAGGTATTCGGACCATTTCCTTATTCCGATCCCGCTAAATTACCAAATCTTCCCGGATGGCCGCAAATAACTCAATATCCCGGATTCAGCTCTCCTGCCCTGGCTGATCTGGACAATGACGGTGATCTGGAAATTGTTATTGGCTCAGGAAATCCATTCATTTCAGATCCGGCAGTGGAAAAAACCCACGTACTGGCATGGCATTATGACGGAACGCCGGTTGCCGGCTGGCCTGTTTCACCGCGCAATGGTCTTGGCCAGCAATTTGCTGTCACCTCATCCCCCACTATTGCCGACATTGATGACGACAATGAGCTTGAAGTTCTTTTCGCAATGGGCTGGGACATCCAAGTTTACAATGCTGATGGCACATTGCAACAAATTCTCCCGACAGCTTATACATTGTCTTCCTCTCCGGCGATAGGGGACACCAACGGCGATGGCACAACAGACATCTGGATCGGAGGAGGTGATATTAATGAGAAGAGCCAAGGGTACTTCTGGCATTTTTCAGGGACCACGGAACAACTCGGAAACAATCCCTGGCCGATGTTTCATAAGGATGCCATGAATTCAGGAGCAATGCCTTTCTACTGCCCAACCCCCACAGGACCAGCAAATCACAAAGGCGTTTTACCTGCTTGTAATATTCTCCTGCTAAGATAAGGTCAACACTCTATCAAACGCTCTTGTGACAAGCCTACAAACCTGCAGACCTCCATTTATATTATGGCTTTAAAATTCAGTCAATATCC
This sequence comes from Desulfobulbaceae bacterium, assembly GCA_026990725.1. Classification (GTDB taxonomy): domain Bacteria; phylum Desulfobacterota; class Desulfobulbia; order Desulfobulbales; family Desulfobulbaceae; genus Desulfobulbus_C. Next base: position 1,683 of record JALXCX010000405.1, on the reverse strand, counting down.
TCTACGGATAAAAAATAAGATTAGAAACCTTCTCAGCCCACACAATATTCACAGAATAAATAATTCTGCGTTTATTGATATTGGCTACCAGATTATCCTGAGAAGAAAACCAGACAAAGAAGGAAAAGAACGATTCCTTGCTCAATTGACACAACATAAAATAAATAGAGATCAATTTCTTGACACCTTAATTAACAGCCCTGAATTTACGGATCGACACCCCTCGGGATTTGGAGAATCAATCCATCATAGCCGAATACAATGGGTTAAATCTTTTCCCAAGGCTGATGTAATAGTGGATCTCGGAGGAAGCGCAAAAGGCAACCCTAAAGGTGCTATAGTGCTAATGGGGTACCCGTACACATTTAAACATTTATATATCATTGACCTGCCGCTTGATTCCCGCATTGATCTCTATACCGACGGATACGAAATCTACGATAAGGTAGATACGGAAAAAGGCCCAGTACAATACGTTTACTCTTCCATGACAAATTTGTCCCATTTTAACGATAACTCTGTCGATTTTATTAACTCCGGCCAGTCAATAGAACATATAACGGAAGAAGAAGGTGACATTGTTTTACGTGAATGCATGCGTATCCTGAAACCAGGTGGACACCTCTGTATAGATACTCCCAACGGGGCCAGCACAAGACTGCAACAGTCGGAGTTCATCGATCCGGATCATAAAGTTGAATATGATCACAACACGTTATTTTCCAAAATCGAAAACGCCGGCTTTATAGAAATTCAATCCTTTGGCATGAATTACATGCCGGCTGCCCATGAAACCGGAAAATTTACAATGGAAGAACCCTGCATGAACACTGGGCTTTTCAGCGATATAGAAAAATGCTATATATTGGCGTATCGGTGTCGAAAGCCAATGCAGATGGAAAAATAGTCCACTTCCCGACAAAGACAACCTTCTTCACATAGCCCTATACTCTGTGCCCAAAAATCCCAATAAAATATTTATAGAATGTACCTACACCCATTTTTCCGAGCTGAACACGGGGATCCAGAGAGTTGTCCGCAAACTGGTCACTCTTCTGCCGGACATTGCGAAGGAGTATGGCTTTGAAGTTCAGCCCGTGGCGCTGCAGAATGGCAACTTTATTGAAATAGAGAAACTGAACTCGATAGAGACCAATCTGGTCAGAAATCAGAAACAACTGCCCGTCAACACACTGCGGCATGCCTATTATGTATCGCGTAAGGGAGTGGCCACCCTCCTGCCGCATCCCATGGTCAAACATTTTTTATTTGCCCACCGCAATGAATTCGGCATCAATTACCTGCTCGATAAAACCGTTGTCCGTGGAGCTCGCAAAGTAAAATCTCTTATCAAGCCGTCCCGGACAACGCCTGCCCCCGCCACGCAACACATCAACGCCGGCAAAGGCGACATCCTGCTGCTGCTCGACTCCTCATGGCACATGGACATCTGGAAAGCGGTTGAACAGATGCGGACACAGGGGGTGCGACCACTCACTATCGCCTATGATCTGATACCCATCCTGCACCCACAGTTTCTCAATGAATCGCTGGTCTACGTTTTCAGAAACTGGTTCAGGCAGGCCGCACTTCGCTGCGATGGTTTTATTGCCATATCCAAAACGGTCCAGGCTGAAATTGAACAAAAGCTGGCAGAGATGCCGGAAATTAAGGCAGCCGACA
>JALXCX010000404.1 GCA_026990725.1 Desulfobulbaceae bacterium | reverse complement strand
TCTTGGAGATGTTCGCCTGGACGAGCTTGCTGATCGTCCTTTTGCCTCTCTTTCCGGGGGGCAGCGGCAGCGGGCCCTTATTGCTAGAGCCCTGGCCGCAGGGGGCGACATCCTTATTCTTGACGAACCCACAGCCAACATTGACCATGAATCAGAACAGCTTTTTTTTGAATTGCTCGGTCGCCTCAATAAAAAAATGACGGTGCTCATGGTGACCCATGAGGTGGGATTTGCGTCAACCTTTTTTAAACGGATTATCTGTGTCAACAAGCAGGTATATATTCACCCCACAAGTGAACTTACTGGAGAGTTGATTAAGAATATGTACGGCGGCGATTTACAGATGATTCGTCATGATCATTGCTGCAGTGCTGAGGGGCATGAACATGATTGACTTGCTGAGTGCCCTGTGTGATCCTAATTTGCCTTTTCTACGCTACGCCCTTTTTACAGGTCTTTTGGCGTCAATATCTTTTGGAGTGATTGGCACCTTTGTTGTTGTGCGAAGAATCAGCTATATAGCCGGAGCAATTTCCCATTGTGTTCTTGGCGGGATAGGGGCAGGACTCTATATGCAACATGTGGTGGGGATTTCCTGGTTTACACCCATGTTTGGTGCGATATGCGTTGCTCTTCTGGCGGCTGTTGTTCTGGCCGGTATAAGTCTTTATGGAGAGGAAAGAGAAGATTCGCTGATCGGGGCCCTATGGGCCGGTGGCATGGCCATGGGATTTATCTTTATTGCCGAAACGCCGGGCTATTTTGACCCCATGTCCTATCTCTTCGGGAATATTCTCCTGATTACAGAACAGGATCTGTCTCATGTGATGGTGCTGGATGCCATCGTACTTTTGCTGGTGACGGTTTTTTATAATAAATTTCTGGCTCTCTGTTTTGACGAAGAGTTTGCCAGCTTACGGGGAATAAAAACACATTGGCTGTACCTTGTTCTGCTGTGTCTGACAGCGCTCACCATTGTTCTGCTGGTCCGAATCGTGGGTATTATTATGGTGATAGCCCTGCTTACGCTTCCTGCGGCCATAGCAGGGAAATTTGCCCGCAGTATCTGGCAGATGATGCTGGGCGCGACCCTGCTCTGCGCCCTTTTTATCGTCTCCGGGCTTGGTCTGAGTTATCAGCTGGATTTGCCAAGCGGTTCTGTCATAATCCTTATCGCAACCGGTGTCTACCTGTTGAGCCTTGTTCCTTTTGTGTTTTTTGTGTAAAAACAATTGGTTCTGTGCCTGTTTTAGTCTGCGCGTGAGAGGCTCTGCATCTGCTTGTTGAGAAAGTTTCTTGGCCCGGAAGAGAAAAACAACTTGCTTTATTACTGAGATGGGATAAAAAGGCACTAGCTATAGCTATTTGAGCGAGTGGAATATCGGGCCGCGCAATCTTCTGGTTGAGATTGTGCGGCTTTTTTTATGTGTTTTTCAATATATATGGCACGTTCTTTTTTTAGAAGAGATAAGAACGAATGTGCCGCTTTTCTGGTAAGATGGTTTCGTAAAGCGTCGGAAACTGTCGGTACTGTAGACATTTTTAGAGAGATTTTATGAAATCATTTGAAATTTTTGGCCTGAGCAGTGAAATACTGCAAGGCTTGGCCAGACTTGGGTTTACCGAGCCTACCCCTGTACAACTAAAAGTAATTCCACTGGTTCTTGAAAAAGAAAAGGACCTTGTGGCATTAGCTCAGACCGGCACCGGCAAAACTGCGGCCTTTGGCCTGCCTCTTATTGAGAAAATAGACTGCGGCAAAAAACAGACCCAGGCACTCATCCTCTGCCCCACCCGTGAGCTGTGCATGCAGGTGGCAAAGGACCTGCAGAGTTTCTCCAGCTTTGTCAAAGGGCTGAATGTTCTGGCGGTTTACGGAGGGACCAGTATTTATGAGCAGATAAAGATCCTGCAGCGTGGGGTTCAGATTATTGTGGCAACCCCGGGACGCTTGAATGATTTAATCAGGCGCGGGAAAGTCAATATCAGCGGGGTGCGTTACGTTGTCTTTGATGAGGCAGATGAGATGTTGCAAATGGGTTTTCAGGAAGAACTCAATGCTATTCTTGCCCAGACGCCCAAGGAAAAGAATACTTTGCTCTTTTCGGCAACTATGTCAAAAGAGGTTGCCGGGATTGCTCGAAAATATATGACCGATCCCGTCGAGTTGACCGTTGGCAGACGGAACGCCGGAGCCGAAAATGTCAGCCATGAATACTATATGGTACATGCCAGAAATCGCTATCTTGCCTTGAAGCGCATTGTGGATAACAATCCCGGCATTTATTCTATTATTTTTTGCAGAACACGCATTGAAACTGCTGATGTTGCCGCAAAACTTGCTCGGGATGGCTATAATGCCGATGCCCTGCATGGCGAGCTTTCCCAGGCACAACGTGATCTGGTGATGAATAAATTTCGCAGCAAGGATTTACAACTCCTTGTGGCGACAGATGTTGCCGCCCGCGGGTTAGATGTCAATGATCTCTCCCATGTTATCAACTATAACCTGCCAGACGATGTGGCCGCCTACACCCACCGCAGCGGCCGTACAGGCCGGGCAGGGCGGGCGGGTACTTCCGTTGCCATTATTCATCTGAAAGAAAAATACAGAATTGCCCAGATTGAAAAACGGATGAACAGGAAGTTCAAGCTGTGCCAGGTGCCAACAGGCAGTGAAATCTGTCGTAAACAACTGGCCGGATTACTGGAAGAGGTTACCCGTGTCGAGGTCAATCATGAACAAATTGATCCGCTCTATGAAACAGTTGCCGAAAAATTTGCCCACATGGATAGGGAGGAATTGATCAAGAAATTCATTTCTCTTGAGTTTAACCGTTTCCTTACGTATTACAAAGACGCTCCGGACCTCAATGTACAGGATAAGGGGAAGAGGCAGCAGAAAAGAGGCGACCAGCCCAGGACGTCCCGTCAGGATGCCCGCGGCCATGGAAGGTTTACCCGGTTTGCCTTAAACGTCGGCCGCCGGCAGGGCATCGATCCCGAAGGTCTGATTGGCCAGATCAATAAAATTCCCGGCGTGGGCCGGATTAAAATCGGAAAAATAAATATTAAACGAAATTCTGCCCACCTGGAAGCCGAAACAAAATTTACCGCACAAATTCTTGGAGCCTTTCAAGAGGCGGAAATTAACGGGAAAACCGTGTCCATTGAGATTGTACCTGGAAATTCCTCTTCTGGTCGCCGGCCAAAACGTAAGAACTACCGTAAGAGTAATTCCCGCAACAGGCGCAGATAAAGGCTTCTGCCCGTTGATGGGCTTGCCTGCCAGGAGCGAGTCCATCAGACACTTTTTCCCCTATTTTGCCTTAAAATCCTTCCATCTGAAATGGATAATACTCCTCAGCGAAGAATATGAAACATGGTTTGAAAAGTTACGTCAAAACCATAAATTAGCAATTTATA
>JALXCX010000403.1 GCA_026990725.1 Desulfobulbaceae bacterium | reverse complement strand
GGCGATGCTTTTGTCCTTCCTAATACGATGATTAAGTGGCTTCTTGAGCAACTCGATGCCATTGATCATGTCAAGCTTAAGCGACTCGGCACCAGAGTTCCGGTCACGGTTCCCATGCGAATAGATAATGAACTCTTAGATATTCTTGAGGAATCAAATGGAAAAAAACCGGTGCGGGTTGTGACGCAAATCAATACAGCCAGGGAAGTTACTCCGGTTTCAAAAGAGGCTTTTAAAAATATTTCCAGCCGGGTCAGTGCGGTGCTCAACCAGGCTGTTTTGTTGCGTGGAATTAATGACAGCAGAGTAAAAATGTGGAAACTCTGCGAAACAATTCAAGAAGCGTACGTTCGTCCTTATTATCTGTTTAACTGTTCGTATCGCAATCCTCAGTTTTCTCATTTCCGGGTCCCGGTTGAGCATGGGCGCGATATTGTTGAGTCCATGTATGGAAACATTTCAGGAGATGCTATCCCTCGCTATATTGCCACTGCCGGCGGCAAGATTCCAATGCATCGAAGTAATGTGATTGGCAGGGAAGGGAATGAGCTGATTTTACGTAAACCCTGGAACGGTGAAGAGGTGAAATACCCGGACGTACAACAGGAAGACTACAAAAACGGCAATTTCTCCTTTGCCAAATACTAAAATTTTTCCTTAAGCAGCGGTTTTTATGACTGATTTGTCTGGAGATGATATAGCCTCGTTTGTCCATGAGAGCACAGCAGAACTGTTTTCCTTACTGGAAAGACTTGTTTTGATTCAGAGCGGTACCGGTAATAAGGCCGGGGTTGATCGGGTTGGGCAGGCAGTGCGGGATTTTATGAAAGATCTGCCCTTTCGTTGTGAAATTTTTCCAGAAAAAAATGTTGGCGATCATCTTGTTTTTTCAACACCTGCTGCTGATCGTCAAGGGCAATATATTCTGATTGCCGGTCACATGGATACAGTCTTTCCCGTAGATACAGATTTTAACTGGTACCGGGAAGATGACAAAAATGTTTATGGTCCAGGTGTGATTGACATGAAGGGCGGGCTGGTGGTGACCATGTTTGCCGTGCGGGCTCTTGCCCGTTTAGGCCTTCTTGACGAGATCCCGCTTGTTCTGCTCTTTAATTCTGACGAAGAAACAGGGTCGGCTACTTCGGCAAATCTTGTCAAGAAACTTGCTGAGCATGCCCTCTGTGCTTTTGTGACCGAGTGTGGCGGGATGGACGGGCAGGTCGTTACCGGAAGAAAAGGAAAAGCCGGTTACCATCTTGATGTTCATGGACGTGCCGGGCATGCAGCATTTGCCGGTATCGATAAGGCCAGCGCGATTCTTGAACTGTGCCGGCTGGTTCCAGCGTTTGAAAAGCTTAATGATTTTGAGCGTGGTCTTGTCCTTAATGTGGGGAAGATTGCAGGAGGGATAGGCGCAAACACCGTGGCCGAACATGCCAGTGCAGAAATTGATACCCGATTTGGCAGCAAAAACAGCGGCATTGCCCTCCAGGAAAGTATTGAACAAATTGTGGCATCAAAGGGTATTGCCGGAACAAGCGTTCGTCTTAGCCTGGTCAACCAGCGGCCGGTCATGGAACAAAATGAGCGCAATCGTAACCTGTATGAAATCATTAAACAGCAGGCAGTAAGACTGCAAATCCCTATAAGCCAGGAGATACGTCAGGGGGTTTCAGATGGCTCCAATCTTGCCGGCCAGGGCGTTCCCGTGGTTGATGGTCTTGGCCCGATTGGTGAGCATGATCATAGCGACAGGGAGTACATGATCAAGTCCAGTCTGCCTGACAGGTGCCTGTTACTGGCCTGTTCCCTGCTGGCAGTCAATAAGCATTTTTTTGGATAGCAGGAATCATCCAGCCAGCGACAGTTTGTTGAAAAGCCTGTGCGCCCGGGATTCATCTCTATTTGTTTGTGCTGGTCTCGTAAAAGCGTAAAAGACAGGCATAAACAAAAGATGGCTCTCTTGTGCTGCATGGCTCCCGGGGTGCCAGCAAAGCAGTAGGCTGGGCCTTTCAGGGCTCGATTATTTTTTTGTTATTCTTTTTCTGAGTTTTCGGGCAATGTCTTCCGGGCGGAAAGAGACTATTGTCACAGGGGATCTTTTAAACATTTTTTCAGCCACAGAGCCGGTGAAAGCGCTGGATATTTCACCCTTGGCACGAACTCCCATCACGATTATATCCACATCTTCCCTTACTGCAATTTTAAGGAGTTTATCAGCTGGCTTACCCACTGAAATGATGAGCTTCATCTGCTCTTCCGGGAACTCGATAGTGTTGAGCATTTTTTCCAGCTCAGTCACCCGTGTTTTCTTGATTTCATTTACATAATGTTCTCCGTCAACCTCGTAGCCCAGAGAGCTGATGGTTGTCACAGCGTCAACATCGCGCTGGTTCACCACACTGACAAAGAGAACTTGCTCCACAGCCAGTGAAGTGGCAAGGTCTGTGGCGTATTCAATTATACTTTGTGAGTAAGGAGAAAAAGCCAGGGGCACCATTATTTTTTTTATTTTTTTTATCAGTTTCATGTTTACGCCTCACTGGTTGTGCTCGGGGAACTGCTGAGCTTGTTTCCACGCATTTTTTGGAGAAAGAAAAGAAAGGCAAATAATGCAAGACCAAGCAAATATGTCCAGTAGCGCTGATTATGGGCAAGACCAATCCACTGGGCAATGCGTTGAGGCTGCATGAGGATGAATGTAACGCTTAAAAAAAGTGGAATTTCCCAGAATTTATTTTTGGCTATAAACCAGCCCTGTGTTGCCGAGGCAAAGGCGAAGTTGCCAAGGCAGGTCATAATGAAGATTAGAATTCCCTGGGGCCAGGAATTGATGTTGTGGAGGATAAGATCGGTATTAAAAATAAACATGAACGGGAGAATTGCTGTACGGATATCGTACATAAAACCCTGTAGGCCGGTTGCAATTGGGGGTGACTTGGCAATAGCAGCAGCAGCGTAAGCTGCCAGCCCGACCGGAGGGGTGTCATCGGCCAGAATGCCAAAGTAAAAACAGAAGAGATGCGCCGCCATAAGCGGCACAACAAACCCCTGCATGCCACCGATATTAACAATGGCAGGAGCGGTAAGAGCGGCCATGACGATATAGGTCGCAGTTGTGGGCAGTCCCATGCCGATGATGAGACTGGCCATGGCAGTAATCACCAGCATAAGAAAGACATTACCCATGGAAAGCACATCGATAATTTCTGATATGAGGTTGCCAAGCCCCAATGCGACAACGCCGACAATAATACCGGCTGCTGCGGTGGCCAGAGCAACCGCCACCATATTTCTGGCACCGGCTGCAAGAGAAGAAAAGATCAGGATTATCGATTCTTTAAAGGCCCTGGCAACAGAGGTTTTTTCCCGTATTGCTTTCAGGGGCCCCTGAAACAGCATTATGACAGCAAGGACACAGATTGC
>JALXCX010000402.1 GCA_026990725.1 Desulfobulbaceae bacterium | reverse complement strand
CGACGCTGGCACATTTCGCTTTCCACCTGGCTCAGGGATTATCTTTATATTCCTCTTGGCGGCAATCGCCTCGGGACAACAAGAACCATGCTCAACCTGATGCTGGTTTTTCTCCTGTGCGGACTCTGGCATGGTGCCAACTGGACTTTCATTGTCTGGGGTCTATGGCATGGTATCTTTCTGGTTCTCGAACGAATTCTGCCCTTTCAACAAAAAACCATTTTCCATAAAGTATTGGCCTGGATCTATGTCTTTTTTGTCGTCCTTATCGGCTGGGTGCTCTTCAGAAGCCCGGATATGGCAAGTGCCTGGGATTACATTCTGGCGATGTTTGGAAATAACGCATCAACCCCCAGTCTCTTCTGGACATCTTTTATAGACGACAAGAGACTCCTCACCGAGCTGATTCTCGGACTGGCAATAGCCATCCCTCTTTATGATACAGTTTTGCACCACGCAGGAAAAATAATCCGAAATACCCGATCACTCGTACCGGTGAAGGTTCTCGCTGTCTCCGCAGTTTCCACCTATCGCCTGCTTCTCTTTGCCATGTTGTTGTATTTTGTTTTAATCTCTACTGCGGCCCAGTCATATCATCCATTCCTCTACTTCCAATTCTGATTCATGCGTCAAAAACCATGTGGGAACAAAGCCGTTGATTTGATCATGACGATCATTCTTTTATCTGCCCTAACCATCCCGCTGTTCACCTGGCTGCTCCAGGACGACAAGCCTTTTTCCTCTCAGGAAAAACGTCCGTTGCAAAAACCGCCCGTATGGGCAAGCACCCAATCCATCACACAGTTCACTAAAGGTTTCGACACCTACTTTGCAGATCATTTCGGATTCCGGGAATGGCTCATCCATCGCTATCAACGCGAAATCAGCAAACGATTCAACTCAAGCAGTCTGGCCGCTGTGATAAAAGGCGACCAGGGCTGGTTATTTTTTACAGGTGACCGACTGCTTGAGGACGCTCGGGCACGCCTTCAATTGCCTCAAAAACAGGAGAGACAATTCTGGACGATATTCCGGGAAAAAACCCATTGGCTGAGAGATAAGAAGATCGCCTATTTCCTCATGATTGCCGCCAACAAGCAATCTATCTATCCAGAACACCTCCCTCCTGTTTACCAGAGCGGCATTGGCAAAATGAGCCGACTTGACCATCTTTTTCAGCTCCAGGCCGGCAATATGCCACCAAACTTTGTGGACACCAGATCTGTTTTGCGCAACAAAAAAAAAGTGGTGCGCCTTTATGATAAGAGCGACACCCATTGGAACTTTCTCGGGGCGCTCTATAGCTACCAGTTCTTGATGCAATCAGTTGAGCAGGTTTTCCCAAAAATTCATTTCAACACCTCTTTTTCATTCCAAAAAAACTGGCATTATGAACCGGGAGGCGACCTTGCCCTGATGCTGGGAAAACGGCTGGAAACTCCGGAACAACGGCCGGTTATTGATTCCGGAAGGTTCGCAAGTCATCGTATCCCCCTGCCAGGTCCCATTGCAAACATCCTCACACTGCCAGAACTTAAACCCTCTTATACCATCAATCAATTAGGGCATCTGCGGGTTCTTGTTCTGCATGATTCTTTTTTTGAACTTATCAAACCGTTCAGCAGTGAAACCTTTCGGGAAGCTCTCTACTTACGGCTTTATTCCAGCGGCCAAACAAAACTTTTTTTTAATAAATCTCTTTTTAGCCAACTTGTTGACGCCTACCAGCCTGATCTTGTCATCGAAGAGATAGTTGAACGTTCTCTGCCCGGCTACCTGCAGGCAAACGGGTATTTTTTACCGCTGTAATCCGGAAAAAAGATATGTAATGACAACCAGATCAGGGAATCCGTTATTTACAGTTATTTTTCAAATTACTCTCGTAGAATTCCCTGTTCATCGTACTGATTGAATCAAGAATAAGACCACAAACGAAGCTGATAATTGCCAGCAGCATGAAACTTGCCGCAAGGATGGCGGAAGGTATCTTATACACATAGGAATATGTAACATATTCATAAATGACAGGAACACCGAAAATAAGGCCTGCCAGAATAAAAAAAGTAGCGATAATACTGAAAAATTTCAGCGGACAAAAATGACGATAAAGATTGAAAATCGTAAGAAGAACCTTTGCTCCATCGCTGAAGGTATTGAGTTTAGATTCGCTGCCCGAAGGCCGGTCCCGGTACTCTATCGGGATTTCAACAATCGGCAGTTTTCTATCCAGAGCAAAAATGGAGATATCGGTTTCCAGTTGGAATCCTTCACATAATACCGGATAATTTTTGACTAAACGACGCGAAAAAACCCGATACCCACTCATGATATCCAATAAGTCAGCATGAAAGGCCCGATTGATAATTCTCCTCACCAGATTATTGCCAAAATTATGAAAATTCCTCTTATTTTCAAGAAAATAAGTTTTATTGCTCAGTCTGTCTCCAACCACCATATCAGCCCGGTTCTCCGCAACAGGCTGTATCATTTCCTTTATCGAGTCTGCCGGGTATGTATCATCACCATCCACCATCACGAAAATATCAGCCTCAATATCTCGAAACATCGAACGAACGACATTTCCCTTACCCTGGAGCGGCTCCTTCTTAACCATTGCCCCGCATCTTCTTGCAATTTCAGCCGTTTCATCAGTTGAATTGTTATCATAGACATAGATATCCGCGTTGGGAAGTTCCTTCTGGAAATCAGTAACAACCTTTTCAATGGTTACCGCCTCATTGTAGCACGGAACGAGTACTGCTGTTTGAAATTTAGGGATCATAATATAAACTCACTGACACTGGCGATCGACTCATTAATCCACACCAGACGAAATAAAATTACATCACTTTTAACCACGATCTTTGACATTCATCAGATGATAATTCTTCCAGCCAAGCAAGACTAGAACAAAAAAACTGCCTCCACTCAGCAGTAAACTGAAAACAAGCCATCGTGGTCTATACAAAAAATCTATGGAATAACGTCGTTTTTCGGGCAGGACAAGAGCCCGAAAAGAAATATTTGCCGGTCGAATCTTTATTTCCTCTCCGGTTATCCTGTCATAGGCATGCCAGCCGGGGTAATAACTGTCTGATAAAATCAGAATGCCCGGCCCCTGCACCTGCCCAAGCGAAACCCGCACGCCCTTATCTTCGCGGACAGGAACCTTGCGCCAAGGCTGCCGGAGCTGACGGCAAATCTTTTTACCATCGCTTCCAAGCTCTTCAACATATGCCATCCCTTTTCTATAGGAACCATCTTTACCGTGCAACTCGGTGTAAATATCATCCGGACTCATCGCTGGTGCACAACTTCCTGCCATGTAGGCCCTGGACAGGCTGTTTTTCCGTACATGCACATGGGTTCCACCTATGGAATCAATTTCCTTAAAAGGGTACAGTTCATCCAAATGGTGCGGTTTGGTAACCTGAAGAGTACCCAGAGG
>JALXCX010000401.1 GCA_026990725.1 Desulfobulbaceae bacterium | reverse complement strand
CTTACCATATCGGCAATAGTCACCAGCGGAAAATCAAGGCCGTATTTTTCCCCTGTGGTCGGATTTATTGCCCCAGGCCCTGTTGAGCCACAGCAGGAACCAAGGATATTTGAACAGATGACAAAATACTTTGTCGTATCGATCCCCTTGCCAGGCCCCACCAAGGCCTCCCACCAGCCAGGACCGTTTTCACGCAAATCATCTTCATTATGGGAGGCCACATGGGAATCGCCGGAAAAGGCGTGCAGCACAAGGATAGCATTGGTTTTCTCAGCATTCAGCTCGCCCCAGGTCTCATAGGCAAGGGTTACCGGCCACAGGCTCTGGCCGCTGTCAAGATGCAGGGGGTATTCTTTATCTGCAAAGGTGAATGTCTGTTTATAACCAGCCACGTTCAAATCCGGTATCAGCCCGGAAGAGCCTGGGCAAGATCGGCTAGAATATCATCAATGTGCTCAATGCCGACGGAGAGCCGTATCATGGACTCGCTCAATCCGCCGGCTTTGAGCTGTTCTTTGCTCAGCTGGGCATGGGTGGTAGAGGCTGGATGAATAGCCAGAGATTTGGCATCACCCACATTGGCCAGATGAGAAAAAAGCCGTAGCGACTCGATAAATTTCTGTCCAGCTTCTCTACCGCCGTCTATTTCAAAGGCCACCATACCGCCGAAACCGTTCTGCAGGTATTTTTCTGCAACAGACCCGGAAGGGGCCAATCCCGGATAGGCAACCCGTTTCACATGGTGCTGCTTCTGCAAAAACTCAGCCACGGCCATGGCATTTTCACAATGGCGTTCCATGCGCAGAGAAAGTGTTTCCAGCCCCTGGAGAAGATACCAGCTATTATCAGGCGTTGTGCAGGCGCCCAGGTTACGCAGGGCTACAAGGCGCATGCGAAGGGCAAAGGCAATTGGATTCATGTCGCCCAGATCATGGGCATAGCGCAGGCCGTGATAACCGGGATCTGGTTCGTTGTAGAGGGTAAATTTGGGGTCGGTCCAGTCAAACCTGCCGCTGTCCACAACAATACCGCCCAAGGCCACGCCATGGCCTCCCATCCATTTAGTCATTGAGTGGATGACAATATCCGCGCCATGCTCCAGCGGCCTCAACAGACAGGGCGGAGTAAAAGTAGAATCCACGACCAGGGGAAGGTGATGCCTGGCGGCAATGGTGGCAACCGCCTCAATATCGGTCATCTCAAGGGCTGGATTACCAATGGTTTCGCAGTAGAGTACACGGGTTTTTTCAGTTATTGCCTGCTCAAAGTTTGCTGGATCACCGGGGTCAACCAGGTGCACCTTAACGCCTAATTTGGGAAGAATAGTATCAAACTGAGTGTAGGTGCCGCCGTATAAATTATTGGCCGCAACCACTTCATCACCATGGTCACAGATGTTTATTATGGTGTAAAAAATTGCTGAGGTCCCCGAGGCAAGTGCCAGGGCCGCAGCCCCCCCTTCAAGAGCAGCAACCCGCTGCTCAAGGACATCCTGGGTCGGGTTCATCAAACGTGAGTAAATATTGCCGGGTTCCTTGAGGCTGAAAAGATTGGCAGCGTGTTCCGCATTTTTAAAGAGATAGGAAGAAGTTCGATAAATCGGAACCCCCCGGGAAAGGGTCTGTTCGTCCACCTGATGCCCTGCATGCAGGGCCAGGGTTTCAAATCGAAATGTATCCATTATTTTCCTCCACCAGCAAAGCTGGACCATATTCGCCTGAGACAACAAAAAAAAGAAATCCGACACTGCGGGGTAGCGCTAACCTCACTGCGTGAGAAACGGTATTAGCACAGCAAAGCTGAACCGAGTTCGCCGGAGGGAACAAATAATAAAAATCGTTTTAAAGCATAAAACACTTTACCAGAAAATTACGCTTATGCAAGCTAACCAGCCACCCACAACGTAGCACAAGGAACTTTATTCGTACAAGATAAAAAGAATCCCGATCCTGTAGAACAACCAGCCCGTCAGCTTCAGGTATCTATCACGGGTTACTTTGATTAATCTTTCAACAAAATTTGACAACGTGGACAATCAGTTTTATTATATGAACAAATGATCAGATAATAAAACAACAGACACGTATGAATCCTCTTAACGAACAATGCGCCTGCCGCTGCATTCATCAAAACCAGATTGATGCCGCCCTCAAAGATGACCTTTCAGACAGAGACAGGGCAAACCTTGCCGCTCTTTTCAAGGCCATGGGCGATCCCAACCGATTACGTATTCTCTGGGCCCTGCAGAACAGAGAAATGTGCGTCTGCGATCTTGCCAAATTTATCGGGGTCACAGAATCTGCAATCAGTCACCAGCTTCGCATGCTCAGACAGCTGCATCTTGTGGCCAATAGACGCCAGGGGCCAATTCTTTATTACAGACTCAGTGACGATCATGTCAGCGCCCTTATCAACCTTGCCCGGGAACATCTCCATGAAGAGAGATAAGCCATGGCCAGGCCATAAGCGCCAGCCACAAACCACGATAAATCGTCCCTGCTTCAGCGTTGAAAAAACCAGTTTGGCAACAAATTTTCAGATAAAGGACAAGCCATGACACACATTATAACAACGGCCCTGCTTTCCTCATGGAATCTGCTGCTGCAGTCCTCAATCTATATTCTCTTTGGCCTGCTGGTTGGCGGCCTGCTGAAGATGTTTCTTTCTCCGGCCTATGTGGCCAATCATCTTGGCACAGGCAGGTTCAGCTCGGTTTTTAAGGCTGCTCTGCTGGGGATTCCGATTCCGCTCTGTTCCTGCGGCGTTTTACCTGCTGCGGCCTCGCTCAAAAAACAGGGGGCCAATAATGGTGCAACCACTGCGTTTTTGATCTCCACGCCCGAGTCCGGCGTGGACTCCATCTCCATTTCCTGGGCCCTGCTTGACCCCATCCTGACCATTGCCCGGCCGATTTCCGCCTTTCTTTCCGCCTTTGTTGCCGGGATTGCCGAAAATTTTATCAACCCACCCGATACCGCATGGCAGGCCACACCTGACCTCAGTTGTCCTGTGGATAATTGCTGCGACGGCAGAGACTGTCCACCTGAGGAACATAAAAAACATCACAGCCTGATAAATAAGATGACAACGGGTATCCAGTACGGGGCAACTGATCTCTGGGCAGATCTGGCAGGATGGTTCTTTGTTGGTATCCTGCTGGCAGGCGTTATTACCGCCCTTGTTCCAGACACGATGATCAGCCGACACCTGGGGGGTGGGCTGTCCTCCATGCTGCTCATGCTGGCCTTTGGCATCCCGCTCTATATCTGCGCCACAGCCTCTACTCCCATTGCGGCGGCCTTTATAATGAAAGGGGTCAGTCCGGGCACGGCCCTTGTTTTCCTCCTGGTTGGTCCGGCAACCAACATAACTTCACTTTCTGTGCTTGTCGGCCTGCTCGGCAAACGGGCAACCATACTCTATCTGAGTACCATTGCCCTGATCAGTGTCCTCTGTGGCCTGGCCGTTG
>JALXCX010000400.1 GCA_026990725.1 Desulfobulbaceae bacterium | reverse complement strand
TTTCATAGTCAAAAATAACCAGAAAAAACGACGACAGGGACATCAGCTCCCAGGCGATGGCAAAGCTGACAATGGTATCGGCACAGGCGACAAGGGCCATGGAGACCGTCAGAATGGCAAAAAAAAGGTAGTTGACAGCCACCCGCAATCCCCTGGCCGGTTTTTCCAGATAATGATAGCTGTACAGGGCCGCCAGGGGAGATATAAGAAAAATGGGCAGGAGAAAAAAAGCCGAGAGCGGGTCAACCGTCAGAGAAAGCCGGAAAACAGAGAGCAGGGGCCTCCCGACAGAAATGACCTGGCTGCCATCCTGGAGATGACGAAGGGCAAAAACAAGCCCGCTCAGACAGCCCGCCGAGAGAAAAGCAATGCTGAGCGCCTTCATTATTCTGAAAGAGCGGTACAGGAGAAGGGGCAGGACACCCCCGGCCATAATCAGGATGATGGAGATAAAAAAAAGAGCCATCGTTATCCATGCTGGGTTGCCGGCATAATTACCGAAAAAACAAGTTCAAGCCGCCTGCTGACACAGGTACGGCCTCTTGACTGATAAGGAATAGAGATTAAATAACCTGAACATCTCGCATCTCATCTTCAGGCCATCTTTGACCGCTCTTCAATCACGAAATCCTCGACGTAGCCCTGCTACGTCTGCGGTTTCGTTCAATTAGACCGATCAAACCTGACCTAAAACTGAGCACGATATTGTCCACGTTATTTAATCTCTGTTCCTAATTTCTATCTATTTTGTCTGGGAAAAAAAAGGTGAACTGCGACAAATGGCAGCATGCACCAGATGTCGTCGCTCATGGGAGTCATCCCGGAAGGGCGAGACAAGCATGGGTGGCGGCAGAGCCTTTTTTTACATAAAATGTGTAAACTGTCAAGTACAATGAAAAAACTCTACCAGGGAGCACGGACATCAAAACGGGGCGCTTCACGCATTCGGCGTATATTCTCTTTGAGGTCGATCTGGTTGGGATTTTGTGAGGACAGAGCCATCAATTCAGCAAAAAGAGCCTTCTGTTCAACGGGATGGGTATATTCGGCCGATGTTCCGTCTCTTACACATGGGCCGCCCGGGGCACAACAGAAGCATAGATCAACAGCATCTCTTTCTGGTGAGGAACCTGATAATTCTCTGCTCAGGTTTTGTTGTGCTCAACTTACAGGTGCATTAAAAATGTCCCAGCAGGAACTATTTGCCTACCTGCGGGCCAAAGCATTATCCGTTTTTGTATTACAAGTTATGCGCGGAAGAATGAGTCTTATGCTGAACAGATGTTATTTTGAAGATACTCTCCGTATTGTGTCCCGGTAATAAGAGAGAAAAAAGGAGTGCCGCAACACTCCCTTTTTCTATCACATGGCGAACAGCTTTGCGTTAATGAAAAGATGGGCGAAAATGGAAGCTGCGTAACCAAGAGCAATAACCGGCATCCATTTGAGATGGGCGCCAAAGGTATAGGTACCGCGTGCTGTTCCCATGAGCGCCACTCCGGCAGCAGAACCGATGGAGAGCAGGCTGCCGCCCACACCGGCTGTCAGGGTAACCAGCAGCCACTGGCCAAGTGACATAGCCGGGTCCATCGTGAGGACGGCAAACATAACCGGGATATTATCAACAATAGCAGATAAAATACCCACCAGAACATTAGCTTTTGTTGCGCCAAGCCCCTCATACATCTGGTGAGAGACCTGAGCCAGGTACCCAAACTGGGACAACCCACCCACACAGAGAATAACTCCATAAAAGAAGAGCAATGTATCCCACTCTGCCCGAGCCACCTTTTTAAAAATATCAAACGGATCTCTATTCGGGGTATTTGAAATACCCAGAGGACGATCATATTCCAAAGCTCTCTTTTCCCTGATTTTGATATAATAAGAGAAAAAACCAAGATACGATAAGCCCAGCATCATACCTGCAGCCGGAGGCAATTCTAGAAAATTATGGAACGAAACCGCGGTGACAATAGTCAGTAAAAAGAGTAACATAATTCGTTTTGCGCCAAACTTCATGCTGATTCTTTCTTCCATGGCCTCGGGCACAGCTTTTGACACAAAACGACTCATGATAGCTGCAGGCACCAGCCAGTTGAGCAGGGCCGGAATAAAGAGGTAGAAAAATTCACCAAAAGCAGCCTGTCCTTTCTGCCAGACCATGAGGGTGGTAATGTCGCCAAAGGGGGAAAATGCGCCACCGGCATTTGCACCGACAACAATATTAATACAGGCAATAGCAACAAACTTTTTATTATCCCTGGCAACCGCCATAACCACGGCTCCCATCAGAAGCGCTGTAGTCAGGTTGTCGGCAACAGGAGAGATAATAAACGCTAAAAAACCGGTAATCCAGAACACTGTCCGCAGGGAAAAACCACGGGACACAAGCCAGGAGCGTAGCGCCTGAAAAATATTCCGCTCATCCATGGAATTGATATAGGTCATGGCGGAGAGCAGAAACAGCATCAACTCGACATATTCGGTCATGTTATGCAAAATGGCAGCATGGGCCTGTTCAGCGGGAATCCCCACCTGACGATAGGCCAGGGCAAGCAACACCCAGATAATGCCTGCGGCCATGACAACAGGCTTACTTTTTCGCAGATGGGTTTGCTCTTCAAAGATGACAAGGAGATATGCCAGGACAAAAAGAGCAAGTGAGGCATAACCAGGAGTGGTCGTGGTCAGATCATGTACAGTATGTGCTGCTCCGGCAGCATGTTCCTCTGCAAAGGCCGGAAGTGTCAAATAAAAAAAAGAAACCAGAGTGGTAAGTAAAATTTTCATAGTTCACGATACGCAAAATTTGCGCACAAAAACCCCTTACATGTCGAGATCGTTGTGCAGGAAAGGTTTCTTCACTAACAGGAAGCAGGATATACACTTTTACAAAAGAAAAGGCTACCCTGCTCCCCGGTCAAAGCGCACCTGTTCAATAAAACATGTAAAGCATCCCTATTAAAACCGCGAGAAAAAGCAAGGTCATCCCAAATCCTGCCTTGGCATAGTCCAGAGTTTTGTAACCACCCGGACGCATAATCAGGGCATTCACCTGGTGCGTAGGCAGGACAAAGGTATTAGAGGCGGCAAGGGCTACAACCATGGCAGTGATACGGGGGTCAGACCCGGCCTGGACAGCCATGGACATGCAGAGCGGCACAAGAAGTACAGTTGCACCAACATTGGAAACAACCAGTGTAAAAAAAGAAGTCAGCAAACCGACAACCAGCAGAAAAACAATATTAGGCACCGTTCCAATGGCATTCATAATGGTCGTGGCAATCCAGGCGGCGGCACCGGTTTTCTGAAAGGCCAGCCCCAGAGGAATAAGCCCGCCCAGCAAAAAGACAGTCATCCAGTCAACCGAGTTATAGGCCTCGTCAACAGACAATACCTTGGTCAAAATCATGCCAAGGGCACCAGTGAGCAGACAGACGGAAAGAGACAGCTTCATGGGGTGACCAAACAAACCGGTAATCGGTTCAAAGCCCAAAACCAGAGTAATAGCCACCGCCAACCAGATAACGGCTGTTTTGGCCTTGTCTTCGCGCATGATTTCACCTTTTATTGCAGTGGTAAAGGTGAAATCATCTTTTTTCTTCAGGGCATGAAATGCCTCCCATCGGCCAAACATCAACAGAGCATCACCAGCCTTCAGGGTCTCCTGCGTAATATCTCTAAACTGACAGGAACCGGCACGGCAGAGCACAACCGGTACGAGATGATTTGTTTTGCGAAAATGTACTTCAGCCAGTGTCTTGCCAACCAACTCTGAACGGGGGGTGATAATTCCTTCAATAATTCCTGCATTATTGGGAGAGAAGTTTTCTGCAAAAACCTCAAGGTCTTCCTTTAAGATGCAGTCCAGCTCATCTGCCAACCGCTGAACATTCATTTTATCCCCCACCACAACAATCGTCTCACCCGCTTGAATATGCTCATCATGGGTTGGAGAAAAGTTTTTATAATTTGTGTCAGGCAGATAAACACCTGCCACAGTAACGTGGTAATTATCCCGGATATGCAACTCACTAAGCAGGTATGAACCAAAATCCTGGGGCAGCTCCAATTCATACACACCGGCAATTTCCTGATAGGTATCGGCAAGGGTTAACGGTAACAGATGCGCATCATCATCCGTCCCCCCCCCCTTGGGTAGAATAAAACGGCCGAGGATGATAAAATAAACAATTGCAGCAGTCACCAGGGCAATACCAATGGGGGTCTGGGTGAAAAGGCCAAGAGGCTCCACCTGAACACCGAGCAGACCGAGACTGTTGGATTGATCAATTAAATCATTGAGCAGGATGGTGGGACTTGCCCCGACCAGCGTGATTGTCCCCCCGATGATTGCGCAAAACCCCATCGGCATCAGAATGCGCGAAACAGGAATACCAGTTTGTTTGCCAATGCGGATGGCTGCGGGCATGAACAGGGCAGCGGCGCCAATATTCTGCATGAAACTTGATATAAAGGCAACCGTTGCCGAGATAAGCGTCATGATTCTGCTTTCTGATTTACCGGCAATTTTCAAAATATTGCGGGCAAGCACGTTCATACAGCCGGTTTTATCAAGGCCTGCGCCAATGATGATAACGGCGATAATCGAGACAACTGCATTACTGGAGAGCCCGCTGATGGCCTCTTTGGGGGTGACCACTCCGAGAATAGGAAGAATCACCATCATAATCCAGCCAACTACATCGACCCGAACCCATTCAAAAATAAACATCAGGATAGCCATGACAAGCACGGCCATGACAATACCCATCTGCAGGGTAAAAGGAACCTTTTTAGCAGAATCCTGCTTGGCTGCAGCAGCTGAGGTTTGATCATCAACCCCTGTTTCTCTTCCCTTTTCCAGAACCTGAGCCTGGACATTTTCAGCGGCCTTAACAACTGCAGCAGCTCTGTTTTCTGTGTCGGCCAAGGAAACGCTGCCAAGCATTAATCCTAACAGTAGAACTATCCCTGCTATGCAAAGAAACTTCCTTTTCCTCATGTTCATCTTCCTCCTTCGTGAAAAAAATTTGATTAAATATTAAAAAAAACCAGGATTACCGCTCCCGCCTGTGTATAAAAACAAAAACAGAGGGGCTCAGTAACTATAAAAATTCATAACTCACCAGCTCATTCAACCACTGTCAGTTGAGGTAATGTTGAGACTTTTTCATTATTGTTCTCCGATTGGCAATCATTGCTCAGAATAAAACGAATAGCCGAATCCTGACTTCGTAACCGGTTAATGACCTCTTCCCGCTCACCAGCATCAACGACCACCGTTACCTGAATCGCAGATTTCCGGGCAAGACTGGTAAATGCAGCCACCTCTTCTTCAATTGTTTGACTCAGCTCTTTCACCAATTTTCTGCGATGCTTCACACCTGCTGACGCGCACCCTTTGGCGACAAAGAGGAAAAGAATATCAAGATCCAGGCGAATGGCTACCTTTAATGCATAATTTGTCAAGCTGGATGTCAGCCCGGCTCCGGTTACCACAAGCAGCTTTGGAGAATCTTTGGTCATCAGAAAAATCGACTCCGAACACATTGGATTTGAGTCAAAAACTAAAATCCTCTTTATGTATGCCCACCTCAGCACATGATGCACAAGCCATGCCGGAACAGGATCATTTTTATTGTTATCGAGTTTCAATAACTTAGATAAACAAACCCGTCACGTCCGCATACTCTCTCCTTGCCAATGCGATGCATTATGCAACGTGGCTCCTTGATTATAATTCTGATTATACTTGAATAATTTAGAAAAAATGCTTTATATTGATATGTTAAAAAAATAAACGATGCAAACTAAGCGGCGAACAAGCCAATGTTGCCTTTAGCAACTATATTACAAAATGCAACACACCCTCCCGTGACTCAAAAAAACATCTCCATATTGGTCGTAGAACCCGATGATATCAATCGACCCAACCTCTGCCTCCTTCTGGACAAGGAGGGATACAATACAGAAACCACCACCAGGGGCAGCAAAGCCTTGGAGCATCTGAAGCAGAAAAACTATCAAATTCTGTTCAGCAACCTGCAGACCAATGACATGGCCGGAATTGAACTCATGCTCCAGGCCAAACATATACGCCCTGATCTTGAAGTCATCTTTATGACAGATCAACCCACAGTTGATACAGCGGTACAGGTGATGATGGCCGGAGCTTTTTCTTACTTGCCCAGGCCCTTTTCCATTGAGCATCTTTTTACGCTGGTAGACAAGGCGCTTGAAAAAACCATCATGCGCCGTCAGATCCGTCGTCAGCATCAGGAAATACGGCGTAATAAGGGCATCCAGTTTGTTGGCCGATCGCCTGCTATTCTTCAGCTCAAAACAGCCATTGCCAAGATTGCCCGCCTGGACTGCAACGTCCTCATTGCCGGAGAGACAGGCACGGGCAAAGAACTGGTTGCCTCAACAATCCATGCCCTCAGCCAGCGTGCCGACAAACGGTTTCTGCCAATCAACTGCAGCGCACTCACTGAAGAACTTATGCTCAACGAATTGTTTGGACATGAGAGAGAGGCATTCACCGGAGCAAATAAATTCCGCATCGGGCTTTTTGAATCGGCCAACAAAGGAGTGATCCTGCTTGATGAGATCGGGGAAATGTCCCTTGCTATGCAAAGCAACCTGCTGCGGGTTTTACAGGAAAAAAAAATAATCCGGGTTGGCGGTACCCGCCAGATAAATGTAGATGTACGCATTCTTGCAGCCACCAACCGGGACCTGGCCGAGGAAGTCCATAAAAAAACCTTTAGACAGGATCTTTTTTACCGTATCAATGTTGTCTCCCTGGACATCCCTCCCCTGCGCCGGCGGCGGGAGGACATCCCTCTGCTTGTTGAACATTTTCTGGCAAAATATCAAACACCTGAGCAAAAGGTGAAATGCGTATCTCAAAAAGCCTTGGAGACATTAATGCGCTATGACTATCCGGGTAATGTTCGCGAACTGGAAAACATTATCGAACGTACGCTGGCCATGTGCCGTGAACAGGAAATCCAGCCCTATCATCTTCCACCTGAACTGGAGCAGCCCGAATCAGGCATGACACCCATCCGGGAAGAGCTGATCGCCTCAAAAACCCTTGATGAACACAGTCGAAACTATATTATTTCCGTGTTGAGCAGGGTTGAAGGCAATAAAACCAGAGCCGCAAAAATCTTAGGCATTGACCGGGTTTCTCTTTGGCGTAAACTGAAAAAATACAAGACCCAAGGCATTGAACTGCCCCAGCCGCTCTCCTGACCAAACTATCAATGATGAGAACAGCATGAAACACCTCTGGATATTTACACCCCACACCATTCGCCATCGCCTGCTTTCCCTGAGTGTTATTACAATTGCGATGATCATTGTGCTTGTTTCGGTCTACAGTTACCAGCTGGTCACAATGGAGAACAAACTGGTCACCATGGAGCAGGTAGACGATCTGTTTAACGGCATCCTTGAGCTGCGCCGCTATGAAAAAAACATCATGCTCCAATTGCAGGGCAATAATATCCAGGATGCCCGCTCCTCTCTTGCAAACGTTAAAGCCTCACTCAAGCAACTGACACCTTCAATGGACGCAGCAGAGGAACTTCAGCTGGCTGAACAGCTTCAACAAAACCTCAGCAGATATGAGCGTCTTTTTGCAGACTGGGGCAGTCGGCGCACAAAACCGCAAAATATTTTACACGAATCTTCACCGCATAATGAAATCCGGGCTGTGGGCCAGAAACTCCTTGATGATGCGGCCGACTTGGTCCGGCTGAAACGGAGCAACATCAGTGAAGGGTTTAAAAAAACTCTCTTCTGGCTCGCCTTCATGCCCACCGCCCTTTTTATAATCGGCGCAGGTATTTTTTTCACACAGACCCGGAGCATCCTGCACCGGCTTGACATCCTCAAACAGGGCACCAAGAATCTGGCAGCCGGTGAATTCCAGATTATTGAATCGGTCGATGGCTCACGTGACGAGGTTTCAGGATTGATACGCAATTTCAACCTGATGGTTGAAGCGCTGGAACAGAAACAGGAACAGCTCATTCAATCCAAAAAAATGGCATCCATCGGTACTTTTTCATCAGGCATTGCCCATGAGATCAATAATCCGCTCAACAACATCTCTCTGTCCACGGATTTCCTGATGGAAGAGTTTACCACCATGAATAAGGAAGAGGTCACTGAAATCCTTGATGACATCATGGAGCAAACCGAGCGGGCCAGCGCAATAGTCCGCAATCTTCTTGATTTTTCCAGGGCAAGGTCCTCTGAATCAGAGCCTCTCTATATTGATTTCATCCTTCATAAAACAACTGACCTCATTGCCAACGACCTGCGAATCCACAAAATTTCCCTGCATAAAACCATTGCTGACCAACTTCCCAGGGTGAAGGGTGACCTGCGTAAGCTGCAGCAGGTTTTTCTTAACCTGATTATCAATGCCGAGCAGGCCATTGGCGAATATGGTCGTATTATGGTAGAGGCTGAACAGGCTGATAACGATTTTATCCGGGTCAACATCCGAGACACAGGCCCGGGCATTTCACCAGAAAATATGGATCGAATCTTTGACCCGTTTTTCACCACGAAAGAGGCAGGAAAAGGTACGGGACTCGGACTGGCAATCGTCTATGGTATAGTTAAAAAACATGGCGGATATATTGAGGTGAAAAGCAAAGAGGGCAAAGGCACGACCTTTGCAGTCTACCTGCCGACCATATTTCATGCAGACCAAACCCCGGAGAAGAAGCAATGATCTCTATTGCAGTGGTGGAAGATGAACATCCTGCCAGAAAACAGACCTGTCATTTTCTTGAGCAGGCTGGTTATACAGTGCAGGGCTTTGAATCCGGGCAGCTATTTCTCCAAAAAATGGAGACTGCCCCCTTTGACATCATCTTTCTTGACATGGAACTTCCAGACATGGACGGACTTGAGATCCTCACCCATATCAAAGCAATGCACCGAGATTCAGAAGTCATTATCTGTACCGGCAACGGCACCATTGAAAATGCAGTGGAAGCCACCCGGGAGGGCGCGTTTCATTATCTAACCAAGCCATGCCGCAAGCACGATATATGTCTGATGGCAGAACGGGCTGCCGAAAAGATAAGACTGCACCGGGAAAACGTCCATTTACAATCACAGATAAATGATGAAGGCTTCCTGCCCGGCTTTATCGGTAACAGCAAAGCCATGCAGGATATCTTTGAAACCATAACCAAAATCTCCAAGATCAACTGCAATGTTCTGCTGGAAGCCGAAACAGGCACCGGTAAACAGCTGAGCGCCAGAGCCATTCACGAACTGGGCCCACGAAAAGATGCCCCTTTCGTCTATTTTAATTGCGGTGGCTTTACAGAAGAGTTGATCTGTAGCGAATTGTTTGGCCACGAAAAGGGCTCATTTACCGGAGCAGACAGGCAAAAAATCGGTCTGCTCGAATCCGCCTCCACCGGAACGGTACTTCTGGATGAGATTGGCGAAATGCCGCTTTCCATGCAGGTCAAGCTCCTTCATGTTCTTCAGGAACGCCAGATTCTCAGAGTTGGAGGCACCACGCCCATTGATCTCAATATCCGCATCATTGCAGCCACCAATAAAAATTTGAGAGAGATGATCGACAATGGTTCATTTCGGGAAGATCTCTACTACCGGCTTAACGTGGTGACCATCCGGCTGCCACGACTCAGACAACGCCCCGAGGATATTCCGCTCCTGATTGACCATTTTATTGTTCGGGCCAACAAGGCCTTTTCCAAAAAAATTCAGGGGATTTCTCCCCAGGCTCTTGGTTTGCTCATGCAATATAATTTTCCGGGTAATGTCCGCGAACTGGAAAATATTATTCAACATGCAACGGCACTCACCGAGGGCAGTAGACTCACCCCGGAAGACCTGCCTGCACGGCTACGTCAGTTCCATTTTCAAGCATCAGATACCGAAGAACTGCTGCCTCTGAATGAGGTTGAAAAACGCTATATTTCACGCGTTCTTAAATCAACCGGCTTTAATATCAATGCAGCTGGCAAAATTTTACAAATGTCCAGAACAACCCTGTGGCGCAGAATAAAAAAACATGGTTTATCGTCATCTGACAACAACAGGGCCACCTAAAGATCAAATTTCATATTGAAACGTCCACGTGAATACAATTCTGTAATTTACAAGTTGAATAAATAGGTTATCGACAAATTCGCACCATGTTTCAACATGGAACATGGTCAGCCAGGTTTCAAATTAAATCATTTTACACAAAAATCGCCGCTCTTCTCTGTAATTTTTTTCAGGGCACAACATGTTAATATATTATTACTTTTTAACATCCTGCGCAACTTTCATTCTCCCCCGTCCTCTTCTGGCATTTGTTTTGCTTTTGCCGCTTTAGTGCAAACAACCTGCAAAAAATTTTTCAGAAGGAGGAACATCCAGTTATGCTGCACATGTATTTGCCCATTGCGGGAAACAGCGTAAATATTTTCTTGATCCTGGGCCTTGGCGTATTTGTTGGCCTTCTTTCAGGCATTTTCGGTGTAGGGGGCGGCTTTCTCATGACCCCCCTGCTGATGATGTTTGGTATCCCGCCGACGGTTGCAGCGGCCTCAGATTCCAACCAGATCGTCGGTGCCTCAACATCGGGAACCATTGCCCACATGCGTCTTGGCAATGTGGATATTCCCATGGGTGTCATGTTGCTGATCGGCGGTGTCGCCGGTGGTACAGTTGGTGTCCAGATTATCAAGCTGCTCAAGGCCATGGGAAATGCAGATTTTCTCATAGCCATTACCTATGTCATCATGCTTGGCGGGGTTGGCGGCTACATGTTCTGGGAGAGTCTGCAAGGGTTGAAAAAAGAAAAAGAGTATGTTCCCGTTGCACAGAGTGAGCAGGAAGCAGCACCTGTAACAGAAAAAAAATCACTTATCCAGCGGCTTCCTTTTCAGTACAATTTTGAAAAATCAGGCTGCGAGATTTCCATGCTTCTGCCTCTTGCCTTTGGCGTTCTGGTTGGCATCCTGGCGGCTATTATGGGCGTTGGCGGCGGTTTTATCATGGTCCCGGTTATGGTGTACCTGCTGAGAATGCCCATGCATGTGGTTGTCGGTACCAGCCTTTTCCAGATCCTGTTCACCTGCGTCAACGTCACCGTCATGCAGGCCTGGTCAAACCACACGGTTGATTTTGTCCTCGCTGTCCTGCTGCTGCTTGGCTCCACCATTGGTGCCCAGATCGGTACGGCAGTATCTAAACGTCTCAATGCCGATCAGCTCAAAATAATGTTGGCAAGCCTTGTCCTGCTTGTCTGTGCCAAAATGATGGCCGGACTGCTCATGACGCCGACAATTATGGTTGCATTGAAAGGAGGGCATTAAAATGAGCTCGAGATCTATTAACAAAA
>JALXCX010000399.1 GCA_026990725.1 Desulfobulbaceae bacterium | reverse complement strand
AGGCTTTTTTGCCACAGTTGCCCAGTGGTTACAATCATTATTTATGCCCAAACCACCGATGCCAACGGCCCCAAGCCAGAGCTCAAACACTCAGCAGACAGCTGAAAGCTCACAAACAGAAAAAAAAGCATTGCCACGTCAACAGCAAACAGCTGTTAATAAAAAGCCAAAGGACATTAAATCTTCTGCCAAGTCAAAACAGGCTGGAACAACAGACAAAAAAAGGCTTGGGCGTGGACACAATGAACAAACCGGGAAAGGCTCAGTAAACCAAAACAAGAATAAAAGCAGAGGACAATCCTCAGATCAGGGAAAAAACAAAGAGAAAAAACAACTGGAAAACGGCCGTATTTCAGCCACAGAAAACCAACAGGCCCATACCGGGGTTTCCCATGACAGGTTGACAGGAGCTCACTCTGCGACAAAAACAAAACAGGCGAAATCCGGGGAAAATCCCGGAGTTCAGACAACAAAAGTCCTCTCCGGGGGATCTCGTTCTAAAAAGGCAAAAAACCGGGGAAAAAATGGTTTGAATAAAACTATGTCGTCGGCTCATCAGGTGACTCGAAGCAAAAAAAACATCAACAACCATGCAACAGCTTCCGGATCGGGACAAAAAGGCACCAAGGAAAAACATCCGACCAGCACCGTACAAAGTGTCCGGGGAGATGTCAGCAAGCTGGAACATGCTCTCCACGATGCCCTTGGTGAGTTTGACGGAACACTAATCGACGCCAGGGAACGCCTTTCCGCCAGAATCCCCAGCCGACGCGAGGGTGGAGAATCAGGAAATTACGGCAGAGAAGACGGAGAAGGGCTGAACAGTGAACAAGTCGGTAACAGCGAATATAATGGCACAGGAGACGCCGAGACTTCTCATTCGTCAGTTCAAACAAATAATCCGGGCGGGGTTGCCGCTTCCGGTGGACAAAGAGCTGCCGGGGGACGCTCGACCATTGGCAGTGATGATGATATTGTAGCCAGACAGTTACGGGAGGCCGCAGAAAAAGAAAATGACCCTGTGCTGAAAGAAAAACTCTGGCAGGAATACAAAAAGTACAAGGCGGGAAAACAATGAAGAGAACAACGGCGTTCTACCCTCTTGCGGCCCTTATCCTCTTTCTTGGTGGATGTGCCGGTGTCCCCGGGACACAGGTAGCAGATCAGGTTGCTCCAGTAACGGCTGCTCAGGAACTTGATGAACAAAACCTGCTCAATGTTTCCATCAAGGTTTTCAAACCGGGTCATCTGGACACAAGTTCCCAGGAGTCGAACGGATTGTCTCAAGACATCAGGGAAGCCGAGGCCCGATTTATCCCTGTTCATCTCAAGTACACCTTACAGCATACCGGCTATTGGGGCATGGTCAGAGTCGTCCCGGATGATGACGTTGGGACAGACCTGCTGGTCAAGGGGAGCATTGTCTACTCTGATGGCGAGAGCCTTACTCTGGATATTGAGGCCATTGACAGCACCAACCGGCTCTGGCTGCATAAGCAATATGCCGAGACTGCCAGCCCGCAGGAACATGAAAAAGGAGTGCAGGGGGAGATTGATGTTTTTCAGGATCTGTTTTACACCATTGCCAATGACCTTGCCCAAGCCAGAAACAGGCTTACGCCGGAAGAAATTACAGAGATAAGAAATGTTGCCGAGCTTCGTTATGCAACCACCATGATACCGGAGGCTTTTGCAGACAACCTCAAAAAAAATGTTAACGGCAGAATTATACTTGACCACATGCCGAAAAAAAATAATCCCATGCTGAGCAGGCTCTCTGCCATTCAGGCCCGAGACGACTTACTCCTAGACACCATTAACGGATATTATGATGCCTATTACCAGGACCTCTGGGAGCCTTACAATGACTGGAGAAAATTTCGCAGTGAGGAGCTGAGCACCAAACGTGATCTTGAACGGCAGGCCCTGACCCGTCAGGTGCTGGGAGCCGCCGCCATCATTGGTGCCATAGCCATTGGCCTGACCGGAAGCCACGATGCCATCCGCCATACCGGCGCTCTTCGCGATGCCATGATCATAGGAGGGTCAGCGGCAATTTATTCCGGCAGCCAGAAACGGGAGGAGAGTAAAATAAATAAAGATGTTATTGAGGAGCTTGGAGCTTCCTTTGCTTCGGAAGCCAAACCACTGGTTGTTGAAGTACAGGGAGAAACCATGCGCCTGACAGGAACCGCAGAACAACAATATGCCCGCTGGCGGGAAATCCTGCGAAATATGTATGCCAGGGAAAACGGGCTGCTCCCCCCTGCCCCACAAAAGGGTATGGAAACCTCAACGACAGCGACCACCCAACCCTCTGACGCAGAACCGCTTAATGCGCCAACCGTGCAAACAAATAAACCATACAGAGACAATGAGCAATAAGACAGACACTTCACCACAGGAAGATCCATCTCCCAGGCAGGGCAACCGTTTTCTGTTCCTCATGCTGATCGCCGGGGTTTTTATCATAATTGATCTTCTTATTCTGCTTTACTTCTTTTGGCCGGGCACAGAAGACTCTGCCACTACACAGCTTCAGCAAAAAGACGGCACTATGGTCAAGCAGCTCACAACAGATCAAATAGCAGGCCAGCCCCTGAAAAAGGAGTAACAGGTTTGAGTCGTTTTTTTACCATATATGACGGCGATAAGGAGCATCGCCTTCAGGAAAGCAAGCTGCCTTTCTTGATCGGTTCTGCAGAATCATGCCAGATACCTTTGCCCGGTGGGCGGGATATAGAGGCGCAGATTGATTTACATGAGGGCAAATATCTTTACCTGAAACCGGAAACCGGCAATAAAAATATCTTTCATAATGATCAGTTAATTAAGGATTCCGCCTGGATAAAATCAGGCGACCAGACCCGGATTGGCGACTGGGTGCTCCTCTACAGAATCTCTGGTGACCGGGTTGAAATTATTAAAACCCGCTCTGCAGCCCCCTCAGCAGCCAGCACGTTTACCCCGCCCGAACAGAAAACCACAACCAGCGAACCGCCCCCTCTTCCTGCTGTTACTGTTTCGGAGGCAGGCCAGCAGGGACATTTTCGACGAAATATTGCCGCTGCTTTTTTCTTCCTGATCCTGCTTCTGGCCGCTCTTTTTGTTCTCACGGCCCATACTCTGGAGATACGTATTGAACCACAGCCTGACAATCTCAGCCTGCAGGGCAAATTCCCGCTGATTCACACCGGTGACCGGTATCTGGGCGTTACCGGCACGTATAGACTACAGGCAACAAAGACGGGATATAAAAACTTGCAGACCGAGGTCGCTATCTCAAGCAGTAAAAAATCCCGTTACTGTTTCACTTTACAAGAGCTGCCTGGCCTGCTCAATGTGGACAGTCGCCCGGAAGAGGTGCATGTTCTTCTTGATGGAAAAAATCTGGGCAAAACACCTCTTGTTGACACCAAGGTAAATGGAGGAACACACACGCTTGTCTGCAGAAAGAAACATTATAAAGATTTTGAAAGAAAAATT
>JALXCX010000398.1 GCA_026990725.1 Desulfobulbaceae bacterium | reverse complement strand
AGTGGATGGCCTATGATATTGTGGTTGAAAATGTCAGTCTGGTCCGGAATTACATGGAGCAGATCCGCAGTATTCTGCGTAATGAAAAATTTGACGGGTTAATCAGCCAGCTGAAAAAGAAAATTAAGACCCTTGAAGAGCAAAAGAACAAAAAACGTGCTCTTGCCCGCGAGAAAAAAGCTTCAGGCGAAGCTGCGTCTGTAGAATCAGAGTCCTCAGCTTCGAAGAAGCTGTAAGAGCAGAAGTAAAATCGTATAGCTTATTGCAGAAAAGCCGGTGGCCATTATGACAATGGTCCCGGCAAGATCTTCATCACCGCCCATCTTACTTGCCATAACAAATGTCGCGACAGCTGTTGGCGCTCCAGCCATGAGCAGCCCTATGGCAAAGTCCATCCCGGAAATCTGTAACAGTTTCATATAAAGAGCAGTTAGAATAGGCAATAACATAAGTTTCATGGCTGTCGCCATTCCGGCTATTGGTAAATCTCCCCGTATTTTTTTTATGGAAAAACTTTCACCAATCGCAAGCAAAGCGAGGGGCAGTGTCATTCCCGAAATTATGGATAGCGTCTTGTCAAGTATTACCGGAAAAGGTACCTGGTAATAACTCCAGGCAATGCCGGCCAGTGAGGAAAGGATAAGGGGGTTGGCGAGAATTTCCTTGAGAATCCTCTTGTGCTCCTGATTTTTTCTGTTTGGCAGTGTCAGTGCCAGTATTGCAAAAAAATTAAGTACAGGAACGAGAAAACCAAGGAGCATGCCAGCTTTGGTCAGTCCCGGGTCGCCATAGGCATTATAGACTATGGCCAGACCGATATAGGCAAGGTTGCCCCGGAAAGCTCCCTGGCAGAATACTCCATGCACAGGCGGGGAAAGTTTAAATATAGAGCCAGCCAGGTAAGCAAGGAAAAAACAGCTGGCAACCCCACAGCTTGTTGCCGCAACCAATTTGATATTGAAACTGCTGGAAAAATCGGCTTCCCCTATCTTATAGAAAAGAAGCAGGGGTAGCCCCACATAGAAGACCAGGGTGTTGATTTGCCCAAAAAATGATTTGTCGACAAGGTGTGTTCGGCGTATGGTGTAACCAAGAGCTATAACAATGAAAACAGGCAGGACAATTTCTAGAACGCTCAGCATGGCATAGAGTATTTGTTTATGTGAAAGCTGTCTCACTGATCAGGCCTTGCATGCCGCAGTGGGAAACTCTCATGGCCTGTTATGGCGGACTGATTCGATCCGGCTAAGCTTAGCATAAAACGTATGGGATGATAATGAAAGAAATACAGGTAACCGCTAAACAGCATAATTCCAAAATGTGTTTTGCCTGCGGGCTGGCCAACAGATTTGGTTTGAAAAGCCGGTTTTATGAGTTGGAATCCGGTGAATTACTGGCAATGTTTAATCCAGCTGAGGAACATCAGGGGTACCCTGGAAGACTGCATGGGGGACTGGCTGCGACCATTCTTGATGAAACCATCGGTCGGTCGATAATGATGACCAACTCAGACAGTATCTGGGGTGTGACCATAGATTTTTCCATGCGGCTGAGAAAACCTGTGCCGCTTGATAAAGAGATCAGGGTGCTGGCGCAAATTACCCATGAAGATAAACGATTCTTTAACGGGAAAGGGGCAATACTGCTGCCGGGTGGCGTCGTAGCCGTTGAGGCTGAAGGAAGATATTTAAAGATGGACATCAATAAAATTGCTGATTTTGATGTCGAAGAACAGCAATGGCAGGTCGTTCACCTGCCCGATGATCCGACTTCTGTGGTTCTATAGAATTTTTATATAATAAGGTCTTCAGTCTTTTTTCCCAGGGTAGGGGATTATTGAGGTACAAGCAGTCAAAACCGACTGGAAAGAGGTTTTTTAGAACAACTGATGCCTCAAAGTATCCGGATTCTTATTATTCCGGCGTATGTTCAGGTAAATAACCGGGAGAGGGACGTGAAAACCGAGGATGGGGCGCATCCGCAACTGTTGCCGATGCTGCTTGCAATTATTGCCTGTCTGCTCTGGTCCACTGCCTTTGTCGGGGTCAAGATCGGTTTGCGCTACACAGACCCGCTGTCCTTTGCCGGTATCCGCTTTATGCTGGCCGGGTTATTGATTGTGCCGCTCTGGTGGAGAAAAAGAATGCCCCGGAAGCTGCTTATAGAGAATTTCAGGCCGATTCTGCTGGTTAGCTTTTTTCAGACGTTTCTGGTCTACGGTTTATTCTATTTCGGCATGACCATGGTGTCCGGTGCACTGGCAGCTATTTTGATTGGCGCCTCACCCCTTACCGCGGCAGTGCTTTCTCATTACCTGATGAAAAATGATGCCATGACCCTGCCCAGGTTGATCAGCCTGGGGCTTGGCATGGCGGGTGTGATCTTGATTAGTATCAGCACCCGTCCCTGGGTTTCCCCTGCGGGAGTACGGGAATGCCTGGGCATTGTTTTGCTTTTTTTCTGCACCATTGCCAGTGGATTTGGCAATGTGCTGGTAGCAAAGGAACAGGCACGACTGGAGCCGGTTCAGTTGAATTCCCTGCAGATGTTTACAGGAGGCTTTTTTCTGCTTCTGGTTTCAATATTTTTTCATGGTTTTCCTGAGTTATCGCGCATGCCGCCCATTTTCTATGCAACGCTGCTCTGGCTGTCAATAATTTCTGCCGTGTCCTTTACCCTCTGGTTTATTCTTCTTCAGCGCCCGGGAATGACTGTATCAAGTCTGAATTTGTGGAAATTTATAATCCCGGTCTGCGGGGCTTTGTTCAGTTGGTGGCTTCTTCCCGAAGAAACACCCAATGCCGAGGCAATCCTTGGCATGATCTGTACAGCAGGAGCCATTATTCTCTACTCGCTTGCAGACAGGATGAGTTGTTTTGCCTCTAACCAGCATGGCTGAACCATGATTTCATGGCACATCCGCAACAGATGAGCGCAGACTTTAAATGATGAAAAAACCTAACAGGTCAATACGTCGTGGGGTCTTTCCGATAAATATTCTCAAGATTCCGTGAAATCTGTTTGCCTGCTCAACGATGATAATAATATTTGTTCAAGTCTGGCTTTCTTCGTCCAATATAAACGTTCGTATTTGTTCCGCGTTGAGTAAAAAACCGCTCAATTTCCTGTCACCGGCCATAAGGGTAGGTATTATTCGTACTCCGTCCTTGAGGGCGCGCACCGGACTGGTCAAAATGTCGATTCGTTCAATTTCCAGTTGCGGGAATTCCTTTGCCTGTTGGTCAAGCACACGGCTTACGATCATGCATCGTGGTCAAAGACTTGATTTGTAGAAGCTGATTTTCGTTGTTTTTTGGTTCATGTTCTTTTCCTTTAAGTAATGTTGGTTCTGTCGTCAGTTGATGGCTTATCAGAAAAAATGTTGTCCGGCAGTGATTGTCATTGACTTGTCAGTGTAAAACAAATAAACCGGAAAAGGAGAAATAATTTACGCCCATGATTGACCGACAACAAATAACCATAGTA
>JALXCX010000397.1 GCA_026990725.1 Desulfobulbaceae bacterium | reverse complement strand
AGCGACTTCCTTCCTCCTTGAAAAAGCCGGTGCCCAAACCCCGCAGATACACACCGTAAAACTGGGCCTCAGGAAAATCCGGGTAGAAACTTTTAAGACCAGCTTTTCTTTATCCGCTGAAAAAAAAATTTACATAACCCTGCACGACCTTCTTCTGGATTACGACCCTGGCAGGTTGCTATCAACCCGTAAAGTGAACACAATTTCCATTGGTTCCCTGGAGCTGTTTCAATCTGCGCCCACAACAGAAATAAAAAAGCCCCTCTCTCTTCCAGATAAAATTTCCCTGATCAAAAACGAATTTCGAGAAAAATTTCCTGCCGATAAAATCTACATCAAACAACTTTTGCTCAAAGGCGACTGGCCCAGGCAACTTGTAGAAAAGAAAATCCGTCTTGATCTCAACTTTACAAAAAAAACTCTTTCGGCAGCCCTGGACCTGCTGCTGACAGACAACGTTCAAATCCATGTCGATCTGCAAAGTGCTGATGCCAGACACGCGCAAATCGACATTACCGGGGAGCAGGATCAGGATGTCTTCCTGAGAGATCATTTTATTCTTACGCCAGCAGCCCTTTCCGGCAGTATTTCCATGCGGTTGGAACCGGTCCGGGCCCTGCTTCTCATGGAAACAGATCTCTCAAGCCTCCCGCAAGTACATGGCAGACTCTCCGGAGATTTTTCACTGCCGCTGCCAATGATGAACAATTCAAATATCCAGGTAGATTTTACACTCGACGATAGAAATGATCACATCACGTTCAAGGGAAGCGGTAATCCTGTTACAAAAAATATTCGGTTCTACCTGAATGGAAATCATACTGATCACCAATTTTTCCAGACAAACGTCCAAGTCAACCAGGGGCAGATGACAGGTGATTTTGATTTCCAGGCAGGTCAGCTCCGTGCATTTATCCGCCCCTACCTGCCCGACCCGCCTCCAGAAATTACAGGAAAAATCAGTGGTACGTTCAGAGTCCCCCTGCCCGGAAGTACAAAAAATGAATATTTAATAAAGACACAGGCAACTGATCTTCTTCTGCCTGGCTATAAAATAGCTTCAGTCAATCTTCAGGCCGCCGGGAAAATAAATGACCACGGTTTCACCCTTGAGCCTGATTCTTTGCTGCAGGCGGCAGGACTCATCAGCGATACATTGAAAGCTGAAAAACTGTCCATGGGAATTGCCGGAGACCTCCGCAGACAGACAAACATGCTGAAGATTCATCTGAACGAGAATCAACCAGTACAAATAACAAGACTTTCCACAGGAAAGATCAAAATTGATGAGATCAAGGCCCTCTTTAACAAGCCTGTCAACCTGTCCATAAATCAGGCGACCCGGGAAATGGCCGCAACCAGTATGTCTCTTGCGCCAATGCGGATCTCTGCAAACAAACAGGCCTACAAAATCGGCCGCCTCGAGGTTGAGCTGAGCAGAGTTCTTCAGACTGGGAAATCAGTAGAGCTGGCAGCAAAAATTTCTTCTCCCTCTTTTATCTACCAAGGCGACAGAACTATCCCGCTAACAAACATTGAAGGCGACATAGAGCTAAACAGGAATGCTCTGACGGGCAACTTACAATTTTCTCCAGAAACAATTCCCGGGAGAATCAAACTCAAGCTGAAGCACAATCTGAGCACGGGAAAAGGCACACTGGCCCTTCGATCAGTAAAACGATTGAACCTTGAGCAGGAAGGAACAACACTTGCAAACCTGTTCACTCCCTGGCATTTCCCTTTTGATCTGGACCGGGGAAAAATTTCGTTTAAGGCAAACGGGAGCTGGGCTCCCCGTAAAAAATTCCGTTTTGCAGGCTTTGTGAGTGTGACAAATGGTGACGGGTTTTATAAACAATTCCTGTTTAAAGGGCTCAACATCAGGCAGGATCTTTCTTTGCTGCCCAGGCTCTTCTCAAAATCTGAAGGCAGCTTTTCCCTAAAACAACTCATAGGGGGCCTGGATATATTCGACATTCAGGCAAAACTCAATTTTGCAAGGTCAAACAAAGGACCCAAGCCACTGATAAAAATAAACAACTTCCAGGCTTCTCTACTTAACGGGACCATCAATACGCCGGGTCTGCTCTATGATCAGAACTGGCCAGACAGTACCTTTACCGTAAACATCAAGGCCCTTGATCTAGAAGAGCTCATCAACTTGATACAGATGAAGAACCTGCAGGTCAGCGGGAACATAAGCGGGAACATACCTATTACCCTGTTGGGAAAAGATATTTCGGTACAAGACGGTCAACTCTTTAACGAACCACCTGGTGGAGAAATCCATTATACCCCTCATGGCATCAGCAGCGCCGGAGTCACGGGATACGCACTGAAGGCCGTTGAGAATTTTCATTACGATTCCCTGAAAACGACAGCCCGGTACGCCCCTTCCGGACAACTCGATCTTGTCATTGGTCTGCAGGGCGTGAGCCCCAGCCTTGACACCAGCCGTAAAGTTCATCTGAACATCCATGCGGAACAGAATCTACCAGCCCTGCTGCAAAGCCTGCGCTTCAGCAAGGGTCTGACAGAGGAGCTGGACAAACGGGTTAAAGATCATTACAAGTAATCAGCATGGCTGGACCAAATTTTGGATCACAGCCACAACGAACAATGAAAGTGATGCAATAGCTGGAGTTTTGAACTCAACTTTCATATAAAACAACAAAAAACGAAGGCAGAGCAGAGGGCGGGGAGGCTTCCTGGTCATGCGTTATCGTCTTCTAATACAGTTGATATCAACCTGTTATTTATTTGAAATACGAGGAGGAGGCATATGAAGTACATACCGGCTCTGGCCGCCCTTTTGCTGCTTGTTTCCGTTAGCTGTGGCTGCAGCCCGACGGTTAAGGTGGCAACACCTGAAAAACCAATCACCATTAATCTCAACGTTAAAATCAAGCATGAGATTTTAGTCAAGGTGGACAAAGAGCTTGATAATGTCTTAAGTGAAGACAGTGGACTATTCTAAAGGAACTGCACTATGAAAAGAATGAAAAAAATAATCACACTGATCCTGTTGAGCTTCTTGCTGATCTGTCAGCCATCATTTGCTCTTGATCTGAAAACCGCTAAAGCCCAGGGACTGGTAGGCGAGACAGCAACCGGCTATCTTGCACCGGTCAAGGCAACCCCTGCGGTACAACAGTTGGTCAATGCCATAAACGCCAAACGAAAACAACATTATCAGCAGATCGCAAAACGCAACAAAACAGCGCTCTCTGCTGTGGAACAGCTGGCCGGGAAAAAGGCTCTACAAAAAACTCCGACCGGACAGTTTATAAAAGTGGGCGACGTCTGGAAGAAAAAATAACAGTAACTGTTCGGCTTGAAGAATTGACTAGCAATATAATTGCCTTGTTTACATTTTGGTGTTATATGTGAAACCATGATAGATATAGTTATTGACACAAATGTTTTAGTTTCAGCATTAAAATCTGATATGGGAGCTTCATATGCTCTCATATCAACACTACCATCACCAAAATTT
>JALXCX010000396.1 GCA_026990725.1 Desulfobulbaceae bacterium | reverse complement strand
GCTTTATCCGGAATGACACAATCGTCCATGATCAACTGTCAGCGGCGGCGTGAAAATGCGAGAAAAAGGCGGTTTGAAAATGCAGGCAACAGTTCATAAAAAAATCCTGCCCCGGGTCTATTGCCAAGGCAGGATTTTCCTTCTCTATACTTCCACTTGCTCTTTCATCCTGTAGCTTCTCCCTTCAATAACCAGTGTGTCGGCATGATGGAGCAGTCTGTCCAGGATCGCCGACGTTAATGTGGCGTCATTGTTAAAAATCTGCGGCCACTTCTTGTATTCCCTGTTCGAAGTGATCAGAATAGATCCCTTTTCGTAGCGGTAACTGATAATCTGGAACAACAGGTCGGCGCCGTGCTTGTCAATGGGGAGATAGCCCAGCTCGTCAAGGATGAGCAATGATGGTTTCAGGTATTTTTTCAACCCCTTTTTCAACTGGCCCGCTGCCTGGTCCAGGGAGAGGGTATTGATGACATCAATGGCAGTGGTGAACAGAACGGTGTATCCCTTCAGGCAGGCCTGATAGCCGATGGCCGTGGCCAGATGGGTCTTTCCCAGGCCGACCCCGCCGAGGAATATGACATTTGCCTTCTGTTCGATAAAATTGAGCCGACATAACTGCTGTACCTGGGGACGATTGATCTTCTTCGGCCAGGTCCACTGGAACTGGCCCATGGTTTTGACAACCGGGAAACGGGCCATTTTTATACGCCGGTTTATTGAATTGTCCCAGCGGAGATCGGTTTCCCCCAGGAGGAGCTGCTCAAAATACTCTTGATGACTCCAGTTCTTTTTCGCGGCAGTGTCGGCCATGGGTCTGTACTGGTCCAGCATGAATCGCAGCTTGAGCCAGGTCAGTTGATCTTCCGGTGTCTTTGGTTTTTCATGCATCGTTACACCTCCTGTCATACTCGACCAGGTCGGGCCGGGCAATGGTGATCTCCAGCATATCTTCATTACGGGTCAACTGAAGGGCTCCCGGCTCTTTGACAGTCCGGCTTTTCTGCTCCAGCAGGTTGATGATGTATTCGCTGGAAAACGCCTTGAACTCGCAGGCGTCCTCCAGCGCCCGAGCAACCTGTTCTTCGCTGTAGATCTCACTCAGGCCCACGATCTTGCGGATGTGGTGCAGCTGGTTCAGACGGCGCTCCTTCAACCCCTGATAATATTGCTCGGCGCAGGGAGAAAGCGCCAAAAAACGCATGAGCATCTTCTGGTCCCGGGCCTTTCTTTTTCTGGCCAGCAGGGCCTTGGGATGGTCCGGGTCTTCGATATCCTGGTTGCGGTCATAACACCTGACATGTCGGGCAATCAGCTTGTTGTCATGATACAGACACAGCCGGTCCGAGTAGGCTTTCATGGTCAGGCGCATACCGGCATATTCGGCGGGAACCGAGTAACGGTTGGTATCCAGGGTAACCCGGAACTGCTTTGAGGCCCTGACTTGGGAGATAGTTGCCGTGTCATGGGCCAGGGCAGGCAAGGGGGCAAGCCTCTTTTTTTCATCCGGGAACATATCCATGGGCTTCTTTTTTGTTGTCCCATGGATACGAACATTGGCCACTGACTCCAGCCACTGCCCGGCAGCGGGATTGATGACCTTGAAATCCCCGGGGTCAAGCCCGGCCAAAAAGTTTTTCTTGATGTACCCCACAGCATTTTCCACCCGTCCCTTTTCGTTGCCCTTGCGGACACCACAGGGGACAATACGAAATCCATAATGGTTTGCAAAATCCAGATAGCGGGGGTTAAACACCGGATCCTGACCGGTGACCCGCTTGAGCACCGCTGACTTCAGATTATCGACCATGACTTTTTCCGGCACACCGCCAAAGAACTCCAAAGCCCTCTGGTGGCAGCCTAAAAAATGTTCCATGGTCTGTGAGACAGTGAATTCCACGTACATCATTCGGCTGTAACATAGTACCATAACAAAAAAGCTCAGCCTTCTGGTTGTGTTGCCGACAGCTATGGACTTGTAAGATCCCCAGTCCGCCTGGGCGCATTCTCCAGGAGAAAAATGTAACGTCAAAAAAGCCGGTTGCCTTCCAGGTCTGATCTTGCGGACATACTCCTTGACAATGGTGTAGCCGCCATCAAATCCTGCTTCCCTGATCTTCCGGTAGATCTGGACTGCGGTAAAAGGATACCGCTCCACCATCCTGACGATTTCTTCTTTATACGGATCCAGCTTGCTGGGTCGCACACAGGGCAGACGTTGCTGAAATGCGGTCCTGTCCATCCACTTACGGATCGTTCTCGTGTCAAGATCCATCTGCTTACTGATCTGGGCCGGGTCCAACCCTTCTTCTTTCAATTGCCTGATCCGGCAGTACTGTTCATAATCGATCATTATGCCCCTCCCACAATCTGCTGCAGGATCTCCTGCATGGAACGGGGGCCACCGTTGACTTGAACAGCCTGCTCTTCCCGGCGTTGCTCCAGAGCCAGTACCTGGTACAGCGGTGATCTCCAGGCCACCAGTTGCTGCTTGATTAGACAGAGACGGGCTGCGGACAACTTCTCCTGGTCCATGTTCAGCCGGGACTGGATGGTTGTATCACCGTAGTAGCTCAGCCCTCCGGCATCACTGACTGTGACCAGAAACAGGTACAGGGCCGCCGCGTCACTGTTGATCCGATCAATGTGGTGTTCACGGACCAGCCTATGATCGATCCAGCTGAACTGTTCAGGGATCCGGCGGACCAGGTGGGGATAAATCGGTTGCTTGTCGATTGCCATACATACCTCCTGTGCAGTTGGGGTTTAAGATGTCCTGCCCCAATTGTCGCATCCGACGGGCGGTTATGGCTATGTCCTCTTGTAACGCATTGCCGGTTAAATGCGCCAATAATCCCAGCAAAACAAGGTGTTGTGACGAGAAGAGATCTTGTAACGCATAATCAGGCAACTGATAAGTATCCCCTTGTTCTTTCGTTGGTTGCTCGTTTAAGGGATCTTGTAACGGTTTTTCCTTTTCAGGATTCTTTCGCCAGTATCCAGGATGCTCCCTCCTCCACTCCTGTACCCGTTTAACATGGTCCGGGCTGCGGAAGTAGTTTTGGTTCTCCGGTTTGCTCAACCATTTTCGTTGACTGGCCGCTTTGCTTGCTTTGCGACATTCAGGCCTGGAGCAATATCTTTGCCGATCCGCATTTCTGGGATCAGGCCTGAAGAATGTATGACAGTTCCTGCACTTGCGTTTGCGTGGTAGTAGCATAAATCCGAATCCTCCTCGGATTTATGATCGGTCAATCGAGGCTGAAACGGGAAGAAAATACAGAAAGAAAATACAGGGAAGAAAAGTGGATTATAAAAATGGAGGGAAGAAGAGGAAGAAAATCACTCAAGCATTTTCAACCCGCCGAATTTGATACATTTTCAGGTCGCCGCTGACACAAGGTGGTAGGCAATGCCAGAAAGTATGTGGTAATTTCTTAAATCGGCTCATAATTTGCGCCTTGATTCATGTTGTAGGGACAACACATCTTGGAACTCATTATGAGCATTGAC
>JALXCX010000395.1 GCA_026990725.1 Desulfobulbaceae bacterium | reverse complement strand
CATTACGGTGGTTTAAACAGGGTAAAATCGAAGAAATTGCCAGATACTGCACACAGGATGTTCGTATAACCCGTGATATTTTCCTGCATGGGTTACGCCACAAGCACCTCTTATTCCGTAATAAGGCCGGACATACGGTAAGACTGCCTGTTCATTTTGAGAGGACCATTACAAAGCTGCTGAACAAAAACAAGGCATCAGACCGGCCTGGAACCACAGGCCGGTCTGAGCTGGAAATATGAATCAGGGCCAGATGAGCTGCCTGTGGACCCAACCTGTGAGTTGGGGATGAGAGACTTTAATCCAATCCCCCTTTTGCCCGACTTTTTTCATAATAACATCACGAACAACCCGGCCAACCTTATCAAACTTCGTTCCCGGGCCCGAACGGACATTACCCTCCTGCACCTTGACAATAACGTAGCGGGTTGAAGAGACCAGGCTGGAATAAATCCACCCCTTATCATTCTCATAATCACGGACCTTCAGCCACTTTCCTTTATGGGAAAGCACTTCAAGCGGATACCCCTGAGGCAGCTGGAACAAGACCTCATATTTTGTTTCAGGGCCGGATCGGAGATTTACATCATCTTTCACCACAGAGACATACTCTGCTGCCATGGCCGCAACCGTTGACCCGCAGATCAATAACACGGCCAGCACGCCCACTCTCAATCCCTGCTGCAGGGTACTTTTTCTCATTTTTTTCTCCTTATACAAACGTTTTCGTCACTTTGAAGATGTAAAATATAATAAAAATTCCTGGTTTCCCTTGGCCCCGCGAACAGGAGAAGATACGCCCCCCCGAAAGGTAAGACCGGCATCGCTGCCAAACTGTCGAACCAACTCCATGGCCTCCTCATGCAAACCACTTTCTCTGACAATACCACCCGGCCCAACTTTCTCCTTTGGCAGCTCAAATTGCGGTTTGACAAGAGCCATAAGACGAATCTTTTGACCAAAAAACGGAACAAGAGGGCCAATCAGCTGTTGCAACGAAATAAATGAGGCATCAATGACCGCAAAATCAAGAGGATCAGGAACCTGCTCTTTTTTCAGGTACCGGGCGTTTGTCCGTTCAAGGACAACAACACGATCATCGTTACGCAGTTTCCAGTCCAGGAGCCCGTACCCCACGTCAACACAATAGACCCGTTGGGCCCCCCGCTGCAACAGACAGTCGGTAAAGCCTCCGGTGGAACAGCCGATATCAGCGCATATCCACCCGCAAGGATCAACGCCCAGCCCCTGCAGGCCTCCTTCAAGTTTGTCCCCCCCGCGACTGACAAACCGGGGACGGCGTTTAACAATAATTTCACAGTCAACAGGAAGCAGGCTCCCTGCCTTATAATCCGCCCGGGTATCGACAAGTACCTGACCGGCTCCGATTATTGCCCTGGCCCCAACAGGATCACTCGCAAAGCCTTGTTGCACCAGCAAGGCGTCAAGCCGCATTTTTCCGGCCACAGCGAGTTATTACAGGTTGCCCAAACGCTTTTTAGCAAGACCGGCTTCACTGCTGTCGGGATAGTCTTCAATCAGTTTATGAAAAATAATCTTTGCCGTCTCAAGATCGGTCAGCTTCTCAAAAGACATTCCCTGTTTTAGAAGTGCTGAGGGAGTATGCTCGTCCTGGGCATGGTTTGAGATAACTTTCTGATAATCAAGAATAGCCAGATCAAATTCACCCTGATTATACAGACATTCACCCATGTAAAACAATGTTTGTGCTGCAGTTTTTCCCCGGGGGTTTCCGGATAAAAGCTGCTCAAAGGTCTTATAAGCTTTTTTATACTGACCGGCCTTGAAACTGGCCATCCCCTGATCAAAAGGGGTACCGGCAACCGTGGGGGTGTTTTCCACCTGCTCAGAGTTATTCTCTTCAGCAACCGGCGACTCCTGAATCTGTGTTTGAGCCGGTGCCTGGGTTGCAGCATGGTTTCCAGCTCCTTTTTTCACGCGAGTCTTCCGGCCCGACGGGTGAACGACCACAAATGATGACGATGCAGCTGGCGCTGCCGCTGCGGCCCTTGATCTTTTTCTTGCCTCTTCTGCCCGTCGTGCCGCCGCTTGTGCCCTTTGCGTAGCAGCCTGTACCCGGGCTGTCTGCATGTTTTCAAGCACTCCACCCAGCTGAGCAAGCTTTGTTTCAAGAGCCTGAAGGCGCTGCTCATTCTCTGTCCGCATCTGCTCAACAACACTTGTTAGCGCTGCAAGATCCTGTGTAGTTTTCTCGCGCAGCAAACCTGACTTATGCTCACTTTCTTCAATGAGGGCGCGTAACTGCTCATTTTCTGAGGTCATCGCATCAATCTTGTTCACAGAACTGGCCTGACGCTTCTGCAGTTTATTGACAGTATTTGTTTTCACATCTTCGAGTTTCTGATTCACGCTCCGAATCTGATAATTCAGTTTACGGATTTCATCCTGACTGGCACAGCTGCTGAGCAGAAGTACAGCAAACCCAAGCAAAACGATATTTTTCATCAATTTCATCGGCATTCCTCTTAAAAAATCACGGCAAAAAATCGTCATATCTAACCAGCATGGCAGGCCCAATTGGCCCAACATAACGAACTTTGAAAGTTCCCGGCTGCGGCATGGAAAATCAGGTGCCAGTGGCTAATTTCATCTAAAAAGATCAATGTAACTATCAGGTATCAGCACAATGCTGGCATAACCTGTGGCCTGTAACTGTTCAGATGTGCTCCAGAGTACGGTAAGCAGGCCAACGAACTATAGCCCGTCTATGTGAGGCGGCCTGATCGCCGTACTATGGAGTGCAGCTGAACAGTTACAAATCAATGAACACGGGGAGACCATTGCGGATAGGACTGATTTCCCTTCAAGGTAATAAGCTTGTGCATTCCCTTGCCATTGCCAAAAACCGCATATATTTCCTGTTGTCCATTTCCTTTCCGGGAGAAAAGAATCTGTTTACCATCCGGTGACCAGGTAGGTGATTCAAAATCTCCCCATCCGCTCGTTACCTTGGTCGGCGAGCTCCCGTCAACCGGAATTGTAAAAATTTGATAATGGCCGGCGGCAAGGCCAGTGTAAGCAATTTTATCTCCCTTGGGAGACCAGGAAGGCTCTGCATTTTCATTCCCCTGAAACGTAAGCCGATGCACGCCTCGTGTCTGT
This sequence comes from Desulfobulbaceae bacterium, assembly GCA_026990725.1. Taxonomy (GTDB): domain Bacteria; phylum Desulfobacterota; class Desulfobulbia; order Desulfobulbales; family Desulfobulbaceae; genus Desulfobulbus_C. The sequence continues at coordinate 369 of JALXCX010000395.1, read as the reverse complement.
AAATCCATAATATAAACCTGTGGCCGGCCACTGCGGTCAGAAACAAAGGCAAGGGATTTACCATCAGGAGAAAACGACGGGGAAACATTTATACCGGCACGTTTTGTCAACCGTTCAAGAATTTTTCCTTTCAGGTCCATACGGTATAAATCCGGTGTTCCATCCTTGCTCAAGGTAACCACCATACTCTGTCCGTCAGGAGAAAAAGCCGGGGCAAGGTTCATGCCCTTACGCCTGGAAAGCGCCCTGGTTATTTTGCTCTGGTTTAACTTTGTAATATAAAGATTCTGATTGCCATGATGATAAGAGGAATAAGCAAGCGACTTACCGTCAGCAGAAAAACGTGGAGAAACGCAGAGATGATTATGG
>JALXCX010000394.1 GCA_026990725.1 Desulfobulbaceae bacterium | reverse complement strand
ATTTACACCGGAGATTCAAAACCCCGTACGGCTGGATTTCTTTGGTGACACCCTGGAATCAATCCGAACGTTTGACCCGCTGTCCCAACGCTCTCTTGCAGAACTTGACGAAGCAATTCTGCTGCCGAGCTCAGACATTCTGTTTCCACAGCCGGAAGAACAGCAACAGTGGCTGCAGCAGGTTAAAAAAGACTTAAGAAACTATGCAGATAACCAGGCAGATACGGGTTCGTTGATTGATCAGTTCCGGGAACAAATCCGTTTCCCGGGTATTGAATTCTATCTGCCCCTTATTTATCAGGCAACAAAGCCGGAATCATTTTTTGATTACCTCCCGGACAACTCGCTCTGTATCCTGCATGACGCCCAGGCAATCAGCCAGAAAATTGATCTGGTCCAGGAGCGGGTTGAAAATAATTATCTAGCCGCACGAACAGAACGGCCGGTCCCTGCTCCAGAGTCCCTGTTTCTTGATCCCGGAAGGCTCTCTGAGGAACTTGATACATACCAGCGCATAGACCTCTGCTCTCTTCCCGATCCCGATGCCGGGCAGGCCCCTCTTTTCTTCACCGCCGGAGATCATTCGCTGCTTAAGCAGGAAATTGACCTTGAGCGGAAGAAACGCGGCCTTTTATCTCCTCTGGCTGACCGGCTCATCAAATGGAAAAAGTCCGGTGACCGGACAATCCTGGCCTGCAGATCTTCCCGCCAGGCCAGCCATTTCGAAGAAATTCTGGCCGGGTATCAACTTGAAACGGATCATGCGACAGCACCACTTGATCTCACCCGGGCCGCCGGAGAGATTCTTCTGGTTGAGCACCCTCTTTCCCAGGGCTTTGACCTGCCAGACGAAAAGACCCATATTCTATCGGCATCTGAGCTGTTCGGCGATAAAAAGCTCCGAACCGCCAGTAAAAAAGGACGCCCAGCCAAAGGCGAACCGATTGCCCTTGACGAACTGGCGGCCGGGGATGTTGTCGTTCACAGGGATCACGGTCTTGGCTGTTTTCTGGGCTTGTTTAACATGGAATTTGCCGGTCAACGCGGTGATTTCATGCAGCTTGAGTTTCGCGACGGTGATAAACTCTACATTCCCGTAGACAGGCTCCATTGGGTCAGCCGTTATCAGGGCCTGACGGACCAGCAGCCACGCCTGGACAGACTGGGATCTGAAAGATGGCAGTCCACCAAGAAAAAAGTCACGGAAGCCGTCTGGCAGGTTGCCCAGGAACTTCTGGACATCTACGCCAAAAGAGAACTCCGTAAAGGCCACCAGTTCAACCCGCCGGGGCCTCTATACCAGGAACTTGAGGAATCCTTCCCTTATGATGAAACCGATGGTCAAATCCGGGCAATAAACGAAGTCCTGCATGATTTAACCTCAAAACAGCCCATGGAGCGGCTGATTTGCGGTGATGTCGGGTACGGCAAGACCGAAGTGGCGGTCAGGGCGGCTTTCAAGGTGATTGAAGACGGATACCAGGTTGCGGTTCTTGTGCCAACTACCGTCCTTGCCGAACAGCATGCGGCAACATTCCGGGAACGATTCTCAGAATTTCCGGTTGAAATCGCCTGTCTCAACAGGTTTCGCACAACCAGCCAACAGAAGAAAATTATAAGCCAGCTCTCTGCAGGGCGCGTTGACCTGGTCGTCGGAACCCACAGACTGCTTTCCAGGGATGTCCAACCGGCAAAACTGGGGTTACTCATCATTGATGAAGAACACCGATTCGGGGTCACGCATAAAGAAAAAATTAAAAAACTCCGGGCAGAAGTCGACGTCCTGACCCTCACCGCCACCCCCATTCCCCGAACCTTGCAGATGTCACTGCTTGGCATTCGCGACCTCTCAATTATTTCCACCCCGCCGCAGCGCAGGCAGTCTGTAAAAACTTTTCTTGCCCGCCACGACGATCTGGTCATCAAAGAGGCTATCCTTCAGGAAATGGCACGGGGCGGCCAACTCTTTTTTGTTCACAACCGGGTCAAATCCATCCACAGGGTTGCTGAAAACATTGGAAGGCTCGTCCCAAATGCCAGGATAGCCGTAGCCCACGGCCAAATGCCCGGCCGAAATCTTGAGGATATAATGGTCAGTTTCATTCAGCACGACGTAGATATTCTGGTCTGCACCACCATTATTGAGTCGGGCCTGGATATTCCCAATGCCAACACCATTATCATTAACCGGGCAGACCATCTTGGCCTTGCTGATATCTACCAGCTGCGAGGGCGTGTCGGACGTTCAAGCCGTCAATCGTATGCCTATCTCCTGGTACCCTCCCTTGACCGGCTAACCAAAGATGCCGATAAACGACTGCGAGCTCTCATGGACTGCTCAGAGCTTGGCGGCGGCTTCAAGCTTGCAATGAATGATCTTCAGATACGGGGCGGTGGCAACTTACTGGGAGTTTCCCAGTCCGGACATATTGCCGCTGTCGGCTACGATCTCTATCTTGAACTGCTCCAATCCACTGTCGCAGATCTCAAGGCCCGAGCCGCTGGTGGGCATGATCTTCTCAGTCCCACGCTTGACCCGGAGGTCAAACTGAAAGTTGCCGCTTTCCTGCCAGACAGTTTCATCCGGGATACCGCCGAGCGGTACCGCCTCTACCGGCGTCTTTCAACAGCCGGCAACGAAGATCCTGAGGCCCTTCTTGATCTGCAGGATGAACTTGTTGACCGCTTTGGCCTGCTGCCACCTGAAGCAGAGACCCTATTTCGCATGATCGGGCTCAAGTACACATTACGAAAACTGGGCATCAGCAAACTTGAGCAGGGACCCGCTCATCTGGTTTTCACCTTTGTTGAAGAGTCCCCGGTTGATCCCGGCTTACTTCTGGAATTAATAGCTGCACATAAACCTAAAAAGAGTAAAGGCCGGGGCCGGACGCCAGCTGCCCCCATCCGGCTGACTCCGGACAACAGGCTTATTGTGGCCGTCAATGAAGCGGATAATCTTTTTGTCCAAATCAAGAACGTGCTCAACGCTCTTTCCGGAAAAAATGAGGCTGTTACGTAGAGAGCTTGCACGCTGGCCAAACATATAAATATACGTCTTGCACAGAAATTAAAAAAGAATACCAATGGCCGCAGCCTGGGGGGTGTTAAATTTGCAGAAGAGTCAACAGGAAGGAGAAAAAATCTTCCCGGTTTTTTCCTGGAAAACAATTAATACAGTCATGCTTGACATGGACGGTACCCTTCTGGACAAACATTTTGATGACTACTTCTGGGAAGTATACGTACCTGAACACTTCAGTTTACTGCATGATATTTCAATCGCAGAAGCCAAAAAACAACTCCTGGAAAAATACCAGAGAGTCGAAAACACCCTTGAGTGGACAGATCTTGAATACTGGTCCCATGAGCTGGGTCTGGATATTGCAGAACTGAAGATGCGCGTTAACCACCTGATTGGCGTCCACCCCTATGTCGTCGAATTTCTTGAGTTCTGTTTGAAAGCAAAGAAAAAGCTTTACCTTATCACCAATGCTCATTCCAAAACCCTGTCCA
>JALXCX010000393.1 GCA_026990725.1 Desulfobulbaceae bacterium | reverse complement strand
TGCAGGCCCGACTTCTTTCCATTGTTTTTGTAGATCTTTGAGAAAATCAGCACTTTTTTTCCAGTTCTCGGATTCCATATGGCTTTCGGCCTGGCTGCAAAGATCTTCTTTAAGGGCTGTGCATTCCCGTCGTTTTCGGTCAAGTTCTGTGTAGAATTCCCGACAACGGTCATAGGCTTTGTCGCAGAGGGTTTTAAATTTCTGCCAGAGTTCGTCTGAGTCTTTTTTGGGGACAGGCCCGATGGCTTTCCAATCGGCCTGGTATTTTTTTAATGTTTTTGACACAATATGCAGGTCGCTTTCTTCCTGCAGTTCGGCAACTTTGTCACAGAGCTCTTCTTTTTTTGTTTTGTTGCTCCACAACTGCCATTTCTGCTCTTCATAAAATTGCTGTTGTTTTTCTTCAAAATCATCCAGAGCTGTCTGGAACCTGGTTATCAGCTCAGAGTGGGCCTCTTTTGCTGTTTCCGGGATTTTATCCCAGGCTGCAATGACTGTATTTGCTTTTTTGCCCAGCTGATAACGCTCGGTAGCAGAAGCAAGTTGTTCCATTTGTTCACAGGCCTCTGTCATTGCCTGAAGATGTTTATTTTCGGTTTTGGCAATAACGGTTAACTCATCTTTGCGTTGTTCCAATCTTTGACGATAGCTTAGAAAACGCTGGGCTATATCGGCGGAGTTAAACCAGTGCCAGTTGCTCTGTTCAAGCTGGGCAATGGTGTCATCTAACAGCTTCTCTGCTCCGGACAGGTTTTCTTTTTCAAGTAATTTTTCTATCTGTTGACAGGTCGCAGTGAAGTCTGCAAATTCGGTTTTTTCGTTAAGATATTCTTTTCGGACAGAACTGAATTGAATGCAAAGTTCCTGGTAGTGTTTTTCCAGGAGAAGAATATCGTTGTCCGGTCCTGCTTTGGAAAAATCCGGCCATTGTTTGATAATACCAGCAAAAGAAATACCAGCTTCTTCGTCCATATTTGAGCAGAGATCTTCAATCTGCTGACAAAGATTGCGGCCGAGCTGCAATTCTTTTTCTCTATGAGCAGTTTTTTTTGTCTCTGTGTTTTTTTTTGGCGCTGGCTGCTCTTGTTTCTGTATGTTCTTTTTTTGCCCACCAGCTTCAAGCTTTATGGACGCCTGTCTGCGGGCTGCTTTATTGGCGGCTTTTTGAGAAATCTCAGTCAACAGCAAAGAATCAGATATTTTTTTAACAGCAGCAAGAGCAGGCTTTTTGCCGCAGGGTTTTTTGAGAAGCTCGCTTAACAGGTGTTGGTCATCAATGGCTTCAACAGCCAGTACACGCAGGGCAACACTCTCTGCCCTGGCCGCGATTTCAGTCAGTAGTTCCTGATTGGAAATACGTTGTATCAGTTGTTTTGCAAGAGCTTGATCAGAAGATGTAAGTATTTGTTCCGCATATTTCTGTTCAAGTTGTTTTGTAACCTGTTTAAGCAAATCATCAGGAAGATTTTCTGTGAGCAGTAATTCAAGGGACTGCTGGTCATCAATTTTTGCAAGTGCCGCCTGTCGAACCTGTAAATCGGTATCCTCCCTGATTATTTCCAGGAGTGTCTCCAGATCCTTGCTGTCCATCTCATTGACCGCGGCAAGCCGGACAGTGCTGTTTCCATTTTTCCATTTTGGTTGCTTAAAAAAATCAAAGAGACCCATAAAAACCTGTTTTTGTAAATATTTTGTAACGGACCCGGTCAATGGCAGGTAGAATTTTACTCTGAAGAAAAAGAGTACATTGTATGATACCATGCTTCACAAAGTGGTAAAAGAAATTTTGATAATTTCGAGGTGAAAAAAAGATGTGATTATTGAGGAATTAGGTATGAGCCACTGGCAGTGATTTTGCCGGCTCAGGAAGAAAAATAGTTGGAGTTGGGCTGAGAAATAATTCCTAAGATCCGGGCCGTGCATAAATTGTGGAAAAGGGCTTGCTTTTTGCTGCTGGCAGGGGTAAAAATATTTGGTTCAGAGAAATAATACCCTGTAAGGAGAAATATATCATGGCCCGAGTATGTGAAATTTGTGGTAAAGGTCCGGCGACAGGCAATAATGTCAGCCATGCCCATAATAAAAACAGGCGCCGCTGGTTGCCTAATCTGCAGAAAGTTCGGACAGTAACCGAAAGTGGTCGTACAGCGCGTATTAGCGTCTGTACCCGTTGCATTCGTTCAGGAGCTGTTGTAAAGCCTGCCTGATTTTTTCTGTGTCGTGTCAGGGCGTGAAGATTAATCTCTTCCGCCCTTTTTTTATGTATTTTGTATTTTGTTTTTAATGTGGACTACACACCATGAGCGAAGAAGAAATCAAATTTTTGTCTGTTGAAGAAGCCTCACGTATTATCGGTGCAATTCAGGAAGAGGAAGATATCCGTGACCCTGAGCATCGTGTTTTAACGGTTTACAGTAAAGATGATAAAGAACTCTGCTGGTTTGATTATGATGAAGTCATGGCAGATGTGAACCCGGGCAAAGGAGACGATGCCAAGGAGATGGTCAGTAACTACATTATTCGGAGAATTCCCGACTGGGTTCTGGATATGTAATACCTTGCGGGCCAGTAACCTGAGGCGCGGTTGGTTTAAAGAGCGCCTTCGGGCATGGGGGGGATTGTATCTCCTCCAAGGACAAACCCTCCGTCAAGCCGTATTGTAGTCCCTGTCATGAACGGGGCATCACGAGTCACAAAAAGAACTGCTTTTGCTACTTCCTCAGGTGTCCCTGTTCGGCCAAGAAGTGTATGGTCCATAAGTTGATTTTTTGTTTTTTCATCGAGCAGTTTCCAGCCGCGCGTTCCCGGCCCGTGTCGGCCATCAATAAGCCCTATCATTATTTCATTTACTCTGATTGACGGAGCCCCGGAGCGGGCCCAGGTTTCCGTAAGTGAGCCAATGCTTCGATTGGCGGCGGCATAACCGTCGTTAAATAACACGCCGGCTGGGGTTGAACGGCCGGTGATACCTGCTATGGAGGATATATTCACGACCGAGGCCTTTTTTGCCTTGCGCAACAGAGGACAGCATCCATCAAAAACAAGCCATTTTGCCCGAACAGTGGTATCCATTTCAAGCTGCCACTGCTCGCGGTTTACCGGCTGATGATAACTCCCGTGCAGGATGGGCATCCCGCCCCGTTCGATGTTGTTCACCAGCAGGTGCAGGCTGCCAAAGGCATCCTTTATCTGCGTAATCATGTTTTGCACACCTTCCGGATCACGAAGATCTGCCTGCATGAAAATATGTCCCATGTCCATGGTGGTAAATTCCTGCTCCATTTTCTGACAGGCTTCGGGCCAGTCAAACCATGGCAGAGCAAGCCGCATTCCCTGGTCTGCTAGTTTTCGGGCAATGGCAAGTCCGATGCTTCGGCTTGCTCCCAGTACCAGGCCGTTTTGTCCTGAAAGAGTCATGGTGTCCTGGAAAGAAGAGAAGAACATTGAAAGAGTAAAGGAAAATACAAAAATAAATTTTTCCGGTTCATCACAACGATGTATAGTACGTTCCATACCTGTGTACATC
>JALXCX010000392.1 GCA_026990725.1 Desulfobulbaceae bacterium | reverse complement strand
ACAAAGCCCGGCCCGGGCAATTTTTATTTCTGTCTATATCTGGAATCATGGGTATGTTCGCAGGTTGCTTAATGATCTGGCAAGGGTTGTTCCGGAAAAATCAATTATTCTGGGCGGACCGCAGGCGAGCGCTCTCGGGGAACTTTCATCGCAGTGCTGCGTGGTGGAGGGGGAGATTGAAGGGATTTCCGATTCTTTTTACAGTGATTTGTCCGCAGGAAGCCTCCAGCCCCTGTACAGAAGCGTTAGAAAGAAAGAATTTCTTTCTCCATATAAAAAACAGGATTTCACCCATACGTTAAAAAACAGACAGCTGTATTACGAGAGTTCCCGGGGCTGTCCTTTTTCCTGTTCCTACTGCCTTTCCTCGCTTTCAAAAGGTATTCGACATAAACCCCTTGAAACAGTGGAACGTGAGTTGCTGGAGATTATTGCGGCCAAACCCATGATTATCAAGTTTGTTGATCGTACCTTTAATGACGATCTGGACCGGGCCCTCGCCATCTGGAAGTTCCTTGACGTCCACGCCAGGGGGGTTACATGTCATTTTGAGATTGCCCCGGATCGTTTTTCCCGGGAAATGCTCGATTTCCTGGAGACCGTACAATGCGATCAGTTCCAGTTTGAAATTGGCATTCAAAGCTGTAACCCCCAAACACTTTTTGCTGTGAACCGGCATATGGATATTACCCGGACAGGGGAGATAATCCGTCGGCTGGCAGCCTTTGATACCATTCATCTGCATGTTGATCTTATTCTGGGCTTACCTTTTGAAACCAGGGAAAGCTTTAGAGCCTCTTTTAACCAGGTGTTTGATTTTGCCCCCCATTACATTCAGCTGGGTCTTTTGAAAGTGTTGCCTGGCACAGAAATGGCAGATCGGGCTCATGAATATGGACTTGTTTACTGCAGCGAACCTCCTTATGAAATTCTTGCCACCAGCTGGCTCGATCATGCAGCCATGAGCCATCTGTATGAGTTCTGTGAAGTTGTTGAGGCCTTTTATAATAACCGTTTTTTCCGTTCTTTATGGAGCTATCTGCGAGAAACCGGGGAAGAGCCGTTTGTTTTTTTCAGCGATTTACTTGACATATGTTTAAAACAGAGTTTCTTTCAGGTAGCAAAGACGCATAAATTAATGCACAGGCTCCTTTTTGAATTAGCTGAAAAGCGTTTGGATACTGTCCTTTTTCAGGAATTGCTCTGTTATGACTGGCTGCGTTGCGGACATCGTTCTCTGCCTGAATATTGTCATGCGGCAAGCCAGAAAGAAATACGTGATTTACTGCGACTCAAGTTGCCGCAGAATATGGCAGGTCTGTTTGATCATCGCAACCGGGTGGAGTTTCTCAAACAGGCCAGTTTCTTCAAAATGTCCGGCCAGGCGTTAAAGTATGTGGCAGAGGGGCAACCCGGGGGTGGGTTGGTTGCTTTTTTGCCCGGGCAGACAGCCGGTGTAATGAAGTTTTGTAAAACCCGGGTTGTTTTATTGTAGGGGAGGAGAAGCATGGATAAACCTGATCCCAGAGAATTTGGTCTTGATGGAAATACGGTACTGGAATGGGTCGATGATCATACTTTAGCGCTGGTCATGGATCGTAAGACCAGAATTCTGCTTGCCGATGGTAAGCGTATTCTGGCAAAAGTCGATAGAATTCATGCGGTGTGGGCTGATACGGATATTGTCATACGAACTTCAGCTCCGGTCTGCAGCAAGGCTGTTTCTTTTCTGGACAAGTCCGGAGTGTTGATTTATCCGTTAACACAGTAAGGTCTTGAAAGATCGTCCCGAATCTTTAATTATTCGTCCCCCCTCGGAGTGGCGCAGTCTTCTGGTGCGCATAACCCGTGGCTGTCACTGGAGTCGTTGTCGGTTTTGCGGTATTTATCCCTCAATGGGGGAGCCTGAGTTTTCCTGTCGGGAACTTGCTGATATCAGAGAAGATATTGATATGCTGGTTGCCCGCAATCCACGGCTTGACACCGCTTTTTTTGGTGATGCCGATCCCTTGTCCGCCGGTGTGGATGTGTTTACCGGTGCGGCCCGTTATTTGCGTTCTCTCTGTTCACTTAAACGATTAACCTGTTATGCCCGTGCCTCAACACTCTATACATTAGGGGCATCAAATATTGGTCTGCTTGCAGCAGCAGGACTGAACCGGGTGCACCTTGGGCTTGAATCCGGCGATGAGGAAATTCTTCGTTTTCAGCGCAAGGGTCAGTCCCGAAAAATGGTTGTAGCCGTTGCCGGCTGGCTTAAAGATGCCGGTATCGAATTATCCTGTTATGTGCTGCTGGGCTTAGGTGGCCAGAATCGTTTTGAGCAGCATGCCCGGGCAACGGCAGAACTTCTCAACGAGATAGAACCTGAGTTTATCCGCTTGCGGAGGTTATGGCTCTATGGCGAGGGCTCAGAAAAAGAATGCCCCCTTATAGAACAGGTAAGATCAGGCAGTTTTATTCCCCAGACTCCGGAAGGAACAGTGATTGAGGTCAAGCTGCTGCTGGAACATTTGCAGCCTCTCAATTCTTTTTTTGCCTGTGACCACGCAAATAATTATATCCAAATCAGTGGCCTGCTCAAAAGAGACCGGGCTGAAATGCTCTGGCAGGTTCTAGATTTTCTGGCTCTTCCTGAACAGGACCGCATGGCTCAGTATAACTTGATAGGGTCCAGAATATAGAGATTTCCAGAACAGTATTTTCCCCTGTCCCTGAACAAAAAAATGTATTTGCCGCCCACCTGTTCAAAGGCCGACCCGGGAGTTAAGGAATATTCCTGAGGATGCTCGTTATATGGTCATATTGGCGAAGAGCATTCAGCCAATCCCCGGGAATGTGTTTCATACCAAGATGCGCCCCTAAAACCATGCCCACTGCCAGCCCCCTGGCTGCCGAATCTCCACCGGCCATCGTGTTTTCAATTAAGGCTGTCTGCAGGTCATCGGGATATTTTATTATCAGATGAACTGCTCCGGGCAAGGCCTCTTCAGCGCTGCATCTCTGGCCCAGACGAGCAATTACTTCGCAACTGTTTTCCTCCCCGGATTCAAGGGCCTCCCTGAGTTTTACAGAAAGGTTTATGTCCGATACGCCCTGCTCAAGTGTGTTGCAGACAGCTTCGGCTGGCGGCCTATCGTGTAAAACCGCAAAACTGAGCCTGGCTAAAAAATCTGCTGCAGCAACTGCTGATGGAGCAGCGTGCGTCATTACTGTCTGTTGTCTAGTGAAAAATGTGAGTTTTTCCAAATCGTTCCGGTAACAGTAAACAAGCGGAGCAATCCGGGATGCGCCGCCCAGGTCGGCGGAATCTGAGCCGCTTTTTTCCGGTGGTGCGCCTGCGGCAAAGTTTTTTAAAGTCTGCTCTGTTGCCTGGTCCATATATCCGGTATATGAACTGAACAGATGCTGCCAGTCCCGGGAAAACCCCTGTAGGATAAATGCTTTGTTTCTGGCAATACTTTCACAAAGCATAAGGGCCTGATCCCCGTAATGGGTGAACTCGCCACGTTTTCTGGTTGCATGATACGAATGAGGGAGGGGGGG
>JALXCX010000391.1 GCA_026990725.1 Desulfobulbaceae bacterium | reverse complement strand
CAGATCCGAAAAAGGTATTGGCCAGCCCCATAACTGCGGCAACCAATGTGTTTCTGGTTGTTGCCAGGATTGTATCGAAAAAACCGAAAGGGCAAAGCAGAATAAGCATGTTAAAGGCATGGGAAAGTACCCAGACAACGACAAACAGCGTTGCGACCAGACAAAATGTTGCGATATCAGTAAACAGCCCGTTCCCAGCCTGCAGCCCCATTTGAGATGCGGAGCCGGCAAAAGCCTGCGGCAATAGAAAATCCCCCAAATAAAGACTTACCTGCTTTGTTCCTGCGAATTCACCACTCTGCACTGCTGAAAAGAGCATGGGCAGGGCAAGAAGCGCTGTTGCTTTTTTCTCCAGCAGAATTTCCACAGCATCAAGGGGAGCTATCAGTACCTTGGGAATTATCGCTTTGCTGGAATCTTTTAGCAGAATCAGCAGCAGTAACAACCCAAGCGGCACCCAGAACCGTGGAGAATTATGCCAGGGAAGCTGCGGGCGCTGGCTCTTTTCTGTTGCGTACCAGGTATATGCGCCAAGGGCAGACATGCACAACAGTGGATTAAGAGCAAGGCCGGTGGTGCGGGCAATTTCTCTGGAAAGAACTTCTCCCTTAAACACAGCGCGGCTGTAGCCTGAACTCTTTTTTGCTGGAGCAACACCCTGTTCTGCGCCCTGTGCCTGGAACGGCACAATCAACAAGAGCGGGACCAACAGTGCCACAATAATTTTCCCCATGGCGGCCTCTTGTTCTTCAGGTTGCTGCAACCTGCTCTTCAAGGGCAGCAAGAACAGCAGCCAGAATGAGATTCAACCTGGAAAAATTTGCAGAATCAACAAGGATTTCCTCTTCGCTCTGCACAAAGGCTGATCCATCCAGCTCAGCCCGACAATTCTCCACAAGAGCAGCCGCAGATTCCGGCGTTGTTTCCAGATGAAACTGCAGGGCAACAACCCGGTTACCATAGACAAATCCCTGATTCTTACAGGCAGCGCTCTCTGCCAGCCGCACTGCGCCGTCTGGGATATCAAAGGTATCTCCATGCCAGTGAAAGACCTCGGTTTTTTCCGGAAATGATTTGAAAAGGGGTGTCTGCTCGGCTTCAGCGGCCCGGATAATATCAAACCAGCCTATTTCCCGATGGCCACCAAAATAGACCCTGGCCCCGAGGACATCGGCAATAAGCTGTGCCCCCAGGCAAACACCAAGAACAGTTTTCCCGGCCCGGATTGCCTGACCAATACAGACTTTTTCATCGGCAAGCCATGGGTACTGATCCTCATCGTAAATCCCCATGGGGCCGCCCATGACAATGAGCCAGTCAAAACTATCAACAGCAGGTAAAGTCTCTCCGGCAAAAAGACGGGTGCAGGAAAGTTCGTGGCCCTTCTCCTGCATATAGCCCTCAATTGCTCCCAACCCCTCAAACGGTACGTGTTGTAAATAATGAACCCTCATCGCAGCCCTCTGGCATTATTATTGCTAGTTTATTATACTATCTGGTTAGAACTCTTTTATATGAAAGTGGAGTTCAAGACTCCAGCTATTGCAGCACTTTCATCGTTCGTTGTGGCTGTGACCCAAAATCTGCTCCAGCCATGCTGGTTACGGTAAATCACATTCTCAACATGATACCCCTGGAGTCATTTATAAAAATTGTAAACCTCTTTGTGCAAAATGTGCAGGCAAAAGGAGACAAATGAACACACAGCCGCTACCATCCGTTTTCTTAGCAGTTTTTTTCATCATCTGCAGTACAATTCTTCTCTTCCCTGCCCCAAACCTGGCCGCCAGCCTGTATGTCGCTCCTTCGGGCTCAGATAGTAATCCGGGCACCTCGTCTTCCCCCTTTGCCACTCTTCAGAAAGCAGCCGATACTGTACAACCCGGTGACACGGTCTTGGTCCGTGACGGTCATTACAGAGGATTCAGGTTGTCAACAAGCGGTTCCTCCGCAGCAAGAATTGTTTTCTCTGCAACCGGAACCGGGGCCATTATCGACAAGGATACTCCAGAGGGATACGGTATTCTGCTCAGTAATGTGAGCTATATAACTGTTCAGGGGTTTACCATTAGAGATGTTGCCAACATGGGCATTGCCCACCGTAACGCTTCGCCTTCAAACCCGGTGCACGGCCTGATTATTCGCGGCAACACCATCATCAGAAGCCAATGGGAGGGCATGTATTTTTCTGAAATAATGGATTCTCTTATAGAAAACAACGAGGTCGACCATTGCGGACTGGTGGGCGCTCATTGTCTCTACATGGCCAACGCAGGAACTGGCAACACCACAATCCGGGGGAATAATTTCCACCATTGCCTAAAGGCCGGAATTCATTTTAACGGGGATGAGTCTGTTGGTGGCGACGGTATTATCAGCGGACTGACCATTGAACAAAACAGAATTTACAAAAATGGCCTTAACGCACTCAATATGGATGGTGTGCAGAATTCTGTTATCAGAAACAATCTTATTTATGATAACATCGGCAACGGTATCCGGGCTTTTCAAATTGATGCTTCAGAAGGGCCGAAAAACCTCACCATTGTGAACAATACCATCATTGTCCCCCCGGACAGCGGTGGCTGGGCTGTACGAATCACAGCCGAGTTGGGCGGCAATACAGTGTTTAACAATATACTGCTCAGTGAAAGTGATGTCTGGGGAGGAAGCATTGCCATTGATGCCGACAGTGTCGGCTTTTCAAGCGCCCATAACATCGTCATAAACCGTTTCACACCTGATCGTGACGACACGATGCTCACCCTCAGACAATGGCAGGCCCTGGGGTATGATAACGGCTCTTTTCTGGCTGGAATCAACTCGTTATTCATTGATCCCGACGCAGGAGATTACCGATTGCTCAAGACTTCTCCGGCCATTGACGCGGGGATACCCTCTTTTGTCGGCAGAGCGGCACCGGAAGATGACAAGCTCTCGGGTAAGCGCCCACAGGGAGCGGGCTTTGATATCGGGGCCTATGAGTTTTCCGCACCTCCCCCGCCAGCCGGCCAAACCGTCTGTCTTTCCTTCCTGCCACTGCTTCTTGAGTAAGGGATAATCCTCCCTTACACAACATCATTTGCCAGGGTGGTAATCATATATTGGTCCCCGTCCGTATCAATATGTATCAATCTACCCTTTTTCTGCCTGAGAAAACTGATAAGCGTGAACAAAAGATGGGTTTCGTAATAGCCACTGGGTTCTTCCGGGGCAAAAAGCCTGCATTGCCGGTATCGCCGCATAAAACCGGAGACCTCGTCCTGATCAACCCGGTGGGAAAAGATAAGATACGTGCTGCCGGGGGCATAGCTTAAAAGAGCTGCTAGAAGGGAGGAGGACAGCAGTTGCGGATGAACCTCAATGGTTGCCATGGCATCCTGTGCTTCATTGTTAAGCAGCAGCCAGTTACTGCCCTCGCCAAGCCGGGTAGTGGGGCTTACACCAAGCAGTTTTCTGGCAAGCGTCTGACCCGGTATCCACTCGTCCACCCCGCCAAGGAGAACCATGTGCTGTTTGCCGAGCCGCAGATCATTTTGGGCGGCCAGCAAAGCCATCTGGACCGGAAAGCGGTGATGCGTAACAAAGAGATTTTTTCCATCCAGCCCCAGATGCGAAGCAACATAAAATCCTGCTGAATTACTGAGCAGGTTGATAAAGTCCACCGGCCTGGGCAAAAGATTTTCCTGCCTTCGCTGTTTACAAATACGATCGAACACAGAAATATTGCCCTGCCCGGAAGTCAGATAAATGGCGGTCTGATCGGGAAGTTCTTTGTCACCTGCTGCTTTATGGGCGCCAAGAAGAGCCAGCTGAATAAAATGGTCTGTACGGCGGTAGACCTTGCCGGTCAGCGCCTGCAGCTCTGCGGCAAGATCAGGCTGCCGTTCCCGGGGTATGGTGTTATGGCTGGCTGCGGCATGGATAAAAATCATGGCTGAGTCTTTTCAAGTATGCAGGACGTGTTATTACCGCCAAATCCAAAATAGTTCAGCATGAACCGGCCATGGGTCACATCCATATTGTTGGCAACAGGGGGGGAGGAAAACTGTTCATCAAGAGGCTCTGCGTGCGGAGTTGCAGGAATAAACCCGTTATCCACACACTCCATGAGCAATACCAATTCGGCCAGACCGCAGCCACCCAGGGTATGACCGATAAAGGGTTTCATTGAAAAATAGGGCGGAATTTCTGCAAAGGCCTGTTCCATGCCCCGCATCTCGGCAAAATCCATCAACTCGCCCCCTGTACCATGTGCTTTCAGGGCTGTGAGATCTGATGGACGTATTTGCGCGTCCTCAAGACTCTGCCCTATGACTTTTGCTATTCCTGTACCGCCGGGGTCAGATCCTGCCACGCTATGATTTTCACAGCAACTCTGTCCCCCAAGGTATTGCCAGTTTGAAGGCGTTATCTCCGAACGGGTGAGCAAAACCGCACTGACCGCCTCCCCCAGAATCATCCCGTTTCTTTTTTGAGCAAAAGGGCGCAACACATCCGATGAGAGCAGCTGCATCAGGGCAAACCCTTCAACAATAACCGGAAGGGAAAGTTCAAGTCCCAAGACCAGCGCGTAATCAATGACCCGGCATTCAAGCATTGCCGCAGCATCCATAAAGGCGTTGATGCTCGAGGTGCAGGCAGTATTATAGGTAAGAGAGGGACCGGTCAAGCCAAAGCGCTGCATAATCCTGTCTGCGTAATAACCGCCGCCCACCCGGCTGCAGGGGAGTTCTTCCGGATTCAGCCCGTCAATACTTTTTTCAATGGGCCGGGTCAGGGAATAGTCGATGGAAGATGACCCTAGAAAGACACCGGTATTTGACGGAGGTGCGGCCTCTGAAAAATATGCGGTAAACAGCCCCTCCGTCACAGTCTGGAGGTATTCTTCTATGTACGCAGCTCTAGCCACCCGGGAGGAGCTGTCTATCAGATAATATGGAAACACCGGCTGATCGGCAAAGGCCTCGACAACCAGGGTATCCGGAGCGACCCTGCCATCCCGCAGGGCAGTCATTCTTTCTGCCCCTGCTCCCAGAGAACAGAGCAGTTCGCCTCCCAGAATAGATATCATCTGGCACCCGGCTGGATATAGTCGGCCAGTTCGTTGATGGTGGTCACATGCCGCCTGAAGGATTTAGAATCGGTTATCCGCACGCCAAACCTGTTCTGCAGGGCAACAGAAATTTGGAGTGCGTCAAGCGAATCAAGCTCAAGGCAGCTCAGATCGGAAAAGAGCAGCACGTCATCGGCGATATCATCTGGCTGGAGATGTGTTTTTTCGCATTCCTCAATAATCATACGCTTAAGACGCAGCTTCAAGTCGCTGTCCTGTGATCCTTTCATATTCCCCTTTTCATCTGAAACCCAAGCACTGCAGCGGCAAATGCAATCATTACCATACCAAACGCGGCAAGAGCAAGTGATTCGGCAGCCACGGCAGCCGGGCCAAGCCCCCGCAGAAATATATCAAGAAAACCCTCAAGCCCCCAGGACATGGGAGAGACCATGGCAAAGGCCTGCATTTCCTGCGGCATGTAAAATTTTGGCACCATGATGCCGCCAATGGCTCCAAAAAGAATATTAATCAGCCCTCCGACGGTGGTGGCCTGTTCAACTGTTTTTGCCAGCACGGCAATAAGCAGCGAAGTTCCGATGGCAGCCAGGCTTAACCCCAGGGACACCATACCAAGTCCAACATACGAATGACCAGGCGTGAGTGGTGGTCCGCCAAACAGGGGCACCACAAAGATACCCACCGCAATCATCAGAATAACCTGAAGTTGATTGATCAGCAGATAGGGTAGAATTTTGCCCAGAAAGAGCAGCGGCACAGAGACATTCATGGCTGCCATTCGTTTGAGTGTATTCTGCCTGCGCTCATTGATAAAGACCGTGGACAAGGGAATAATCACAAAAAACATACCAAAGACTATCCATGAGGGGACGCTCTGCTGGGTGGAGGTTGGCTTCCTGTCGCCAAAGCCGCCGGTGTAGTAGACCCGGGCAGGAGATGAGGACGTGTAGTCTGCGGTGCGCAGTTTTTCCGCCACATCAGGAGCAAACGGAGCCAGTTCATTTTCCATGCCTGCCAGTCGCAGGCGCAGGACATCGGTTGCCAGCCTGGCCTGAAAAACTGTGAGCAGCTCCTGTTTGATATCTGCGGCCACATCAAGGCGGAGCAGATTGTCTGAACCTGGTTGTTCGCGCAGTTGCCGGCCAAACCCCGAAGGAATGGTGAGAACAAGCTGCAGCCGACTATTGAGCAGGCGGGTGCGCTCTGCCGGATCAGCAACATCCTCCTGATGAAAAACAAGAACCCTGCTGGTGGACAGAAAATCTCCAAGCTGTTTTGCCGCCTGTGAATGATCCTGATCGATAATGGTGTAATGCAGCAGGGGACGGGTATCACTGAAGGTGTCTTTTAAAGCTAGGGACATGATCAGGATAAAAATTGCCGGCATGATGAACAATGCTGCCAGGGCATGTTTATCCCGGAGGATGAGCAGGATTTCCTTGACCAGCATGGCCTTAAACATCACTATTCCCCTCTGAGGTGAGACGAAGAAAATATGTTTCAAGGGTGGTTGCTCCGTAGCGGATATGCCTGATCTGCATATTCTCCTGCTCAAGTGTTGTGAGCAGAGCCGTCATGGCAGAGGCGGAGGAGTCCTCTGCCATCAGGGTGGTTTCATCAACCCGGCTTACCCGGCACCGGGTCTGCACTGCGGCTAAACGCTGCCTGCCCGCCGGTGCAGCAAGCTCAATGAAAACCGAGCTCCTGTTCTGTTGCAGCAGTTCTTCAAGGGTGCCCTGCCTGAGGATTTTCCCCTTGTGGATGATTGCTGCCCGGTCGCATATTTTCTCAATTTCGGGCAGATAATGGGATGTATAGACAACTGTTTTCCCCTCTGCTGCAAGTATGCGTATGGAATCAAGAATCTCATTGCGCAGCTCGGGATCAATACCTGCTGTGGGCTCATCAAAATAAAGCAATTCCGGATTGTTCAACAAACCAATGCCGATATTCAAACGCTGCCTCTGGCCTCCGGATAATTGCCCGGCCTTTTGGTCAAGCATTGATTCAAGCCGGTTTACCCCGATGGCATACTCAATATTTTTTGAGCGAATACGGCGGTCAATATCTTGAATCCCGGCAAAAAAGCGAAGGTTTTCTCTCACACTTAAAGATTCATACAGGGCAAGGGACTGGGGGATAAATGCGGATCGACGCCGAATTTCCCGCAAATTCTTTCCAAGGGCCAGGCCAAAAACTGCGATCTCCCCCCTCTGGAACCCGGTCAAGCCGTTCAGAACGGCCACAAGCGTAGTTTTTCCTGCTCCGTTTGGCCCGAGCAGGCCAAGAACAGCCCCCCGATCAACGCTTAAATTCACATGATCAAGGGCTGTATGTCCCCCATACCTCTTGACAAGATCTTTTATGACAATCATACCGCCATCATGTCATTTCAAGAAGAGCATTATAGACAGCCGCCTCCTGCGAGGCAACGTTTTCTAGCCTGGCCTGCAGAACTTGAAAATCGACCTGGCTGGCCTGTTCTTTACGGATCGCCTTGACAAGATGCAGGGCAAATTCACGCCACAGATCGCCAACCGAGGTCAGCATCTGCGAGGCCTCTTCATAGCAGCTTTGGCCAAGCAGCTCCCCGGCCTCCTGCAAAAATGAGGCGTAGATAAAACGAAACCCTGCCCCGCCGGTGCCGATTTCTTCCTGCATCCGGACAATATGGCCTAAAAACAGTTTGGCTGAGCGAAAATCTTTGCCCTCAAGCCTGCGGATATGCCGGGCAAGACGCCGGATGGCACGAATGCCCGCCAACGGTACCGGAGTGTTGAGCATGGTTTTGGCATTTTTCCGGACAACCCTCGGAATAACGCTGTGAAAATCAATGGCAGCCGGAACATTTTCGGGATAATAGAGTAGCCCTTTGGGCGCCATCATACCCTTGACAAACCGTGCCTTTTGCAAAGCCGCCACCGGACAGCGCATGGGATGCTCAAAGACAGGATCGCTGATCAAAAATTCATCCCCTTCTCTACCGTAAACAATCAGGTTATGGGCATTAAAATGAAACCGCATCTCCTCGGGAAAATAGGGGAGCCAGAACACCGACGTCTGCGCGCCGACTATCTCACCCCGCTCCAGCAGCGTATCAAGAGTACGCAGGCCTTTTTCCGGTCCGGAAAAGGTCTGCATTTGCATGGCAATGCCGAGATTCTTCTGCAATCCCTTAATAATGGACTTAGGTCTGGAACGATAGGCGATGAGTGGCAAACCACCAAGTTTTACCAACGGGATATACGCAAACATAAGCGCACCGGACAATCCGAAAACCATAGCCTCGGAAATATCCAGCCCGTGATGCCGCAGCATAAGCGCCATAACCCCGCTTTCACAATGGGCAGCATGGTCGTGGACAAAATCTCTGTTAACTGCCATTTGCATCCTCTTTCGGCAGTGCACGCAACGCATCACTGCTCATTCCCAATGCTTCTGCGTAACGGGCAAGGAGTTTAGGAGCAAGGGAGGCAAAAACCTTTGGTTTGCAATGACGTCGCACTTGCCACTTAAAAAAACCTGTTGTCTGGGCAAGAGTCTGGAGATCCATCCTTTGGTCATACATATGAAAGTATAATGGAGAGGCCTTGCCCGCCTCTACCTGCTGCCGGGCCCGGGCAGCCAAACGTGCCAGTTCTTCCAGTGCCTGCCTGGTTGCGGCTTCTTCCACTTCCCAGCCGCTTGAGGCAACCCGGATATACTTCCCATTACTGCCAATGGCATACATCGCCTTTTTATTCCTGGCATAGGTTGAAATATTTTGCTGGGGCACCTGCGAACTCTTCATTTATACCACCGTAAGATGCATAAACGCCGTGGAAAATCGACCGCTTTCAGGAATGTAACAGAGCAGAGTTTCACCTTTTTTCAGACGATTGGAATAAAAGAGTTCTTCTAAAATAATATAGATTGAGGCAGAGCCAGTGTTCCCCTTTGTCTGCAAATTAGTAAACCATTTTTCCTGAGGGATATGACAACCAGCAGCTTTCATCCCTGCGTGCACTTTCTCCCGAAAAAAGCCCGATGAATAATGAGGCAAATACCAGTCTACAGCTTCAGGGGTAAGCTTACCCAAAGAAATTATCTCCTGCAGGGGTTTTGTGACTGTATATTCGATAATCTTTTCATTGAGCAATTTGACATCCTGCTGAATGACAAAGAGCGATTCATCCAGCCATTCATGAGGAAGATAGCTGCGCCAGCCCTGCAACGAGCCGTCCGGAGATTTTTCAGCACCTGCATACATGCAGGTTTCAAGCTGACCGGCATACGATTTTTGAAAAATCCAATCGATTCTCAGGGAAGGAGAAGCCGCATTGGCTGTATTACTCAGCCAAACCGCACCCGCACCGTCACTGAGCATCCAACGCAGGAAATCCTTTGCAAAGGCAACTTCCTGAACTTTTTCTGTCGATTCATCAATGGATTCGCCGGAAAAGTTGTACCCCCGTAAAATTGAAGAAACATTTTCAGATCCTGTTGCCACAGCGTTTCTCATGTCCCCGGCGGCAAGAGATAAATATCCATATTTCAAGGCCATGATTCCCGACACGCAAACACCTGCCGTAGCGACCACCTCACAAGGCGGAAGGCCGAGCTCTCCATGAACCATCACTCCATGATTTGGCAGTAACTGATCGGGCAGGGTCGTGCCGCAGGCCAGTACATCAACTGTCTCAAGCGGGCAGCCTTTCTCGCCTAAAGAACGGACAGCCTCAGCAGTCAGCTGGGCATTTGTATGGCTTGCCCGGCCGGTCTGCGGATCTATGGCATAGTATCTTGACGTGATCTGGTTACTGCGCAAAATAATTTTTCGGACGCGTGAAGCACGGCTGCCTACCTGGCCGAGAATACGCTCCATATCCTCGTTGGCAACGGGATCATTGGGAAGAAAAGCGGCAACACTATTTATATAGACCGGACAAATCATTTGACTATCTACCTACCTGAAGGTTGCTCGAAATAGGCAACTTCCCGGGCAACGGCTTTTCTTCGTAAGGGGGAGAATATCGCACGGACCAACATGTTCAAAGGGACAACAGTGAGCACCAGACAAAACAAAAAACAGGCATAGATTGTTATCACAATATTTCGGGCAAGAGAGTTGGGGGCCCCCGCCCTTTTAATCAGTTTGCTCCAGATCAGGAAACTCCTGTGCGCAATCCGCTCAGTTGCAATAAGTTTACCATTCACGTTCACAGCGCCCAGGCCGGACAACAAAGGTTCATTCCCCTGTTCCTTGTCAAGTGCCAGGGCTTCAGCAAGACGCTCACCAAAACGATCAGAAGCAGATATTTCCTGCTCAGCCACTCCTGCTTTGGGAAAAAACAAAAACCTGTCTTTTTTGCCGGTCAACATCCAACGGGGTGTTGTCACAAAAGTGTATAGAGATTTCCCCTGATCCGTCAAGACCACATTGTCAAGAAGCCTGGCACCAAGCCCCGACAGCAAAGACTTCATTTTTTCCTGACCAATCAACCACATATCACGACATCCAATTATTGTAACAACCGGTGTATCCCTTAAGAGATCAGCAGCCTGCTCAGTTTGCAGAAAGCCTGTAACAGGAATTGACGGGGATAGAAACCATATTGTATAGCCAAGGACGACAAGATCATACTCCTCTGCAATATCCAGAGGTTTAACAGGACATCCATCAAGAAAAACCGCTTCCGGAAAGACATTAAAAAACGCATAAAAAGACCATGGATACGGGTAAGGTTCCCTGGGTTTAATTTCCCGGCAATCACACTGAATACCGGCCCTGCGTTCAAGGCCTTTGACAACGCGGTTGATAATACGTCCTAACTGACCGCTTTGTGAATAATAGAGTACCAATACTCGTTTCATAATCCGTTGATCCAACTCCATTCAGGTTTGCAGCACTTTACCCAAACTTTACATATATTTCAGCCATCTTTTCATTATGACCGAAATATACCAAACAACAGACAATTACAACAACGGGGAAACAGTATGGAGAAGAATCCGACTGAAAAAAATAGGGCATCTACAGAATTTTTGCAAATTCCGCAGATGCCCTAATGTACAACAGGCAGCTCTTTTAACCCCGACGGGTTACAAGAACCACCATCTATAGATATGGGTAATTAGTAATTAACTCCAAGAGCCTTCATGGTTTCGATGGTCAACTGACCCGTGGGCATACCATTTTTACGCTGGAATGCTCTTACCGCGTTCTTAGTTGCGCTACCATACACACCATCAACTGTTCCAGGATTATACCCGGCGGCTTTCAGCTTGCGCTGCAGCTCGGAAATAAGATCCTGTTGAAAGTTAACCTCACAAAGAATGGGTACCCATTCCATGTGCTCTTCGGAAACTTTAACCCGCTTGGTAACAGTCTGATACGAAGCTGGACTGGAAATTGTTTTCTGGCTTGGCGCAACAACAAGCTTACGAATCTTAATGGTTTTATACTTGGCCGGAATTTCGACAGTTTTACTTGTAGGCGCCTTGGCGACGACCTGTTTGGTATAACTTCCAGTTTTTGCAGGAATCTCCCGCAAACAGAT
>JALXCX010000390.1 GCA_026990725.1 Desulfobulbaceae bacterium | reverse complement strand
CGATTTCTTCCAGCTGGCGGGCAATATCAAGCAGGGGGTCTGAAATATTGAGCAAGTTAAGCAAATCATCACAGGCCTCCTGGATAATCGTTCCACGTGGGTCATATGTTTTGTAGACCCGGTGGCCAAAACCGGACAGTCTGAACGGATCGGATTTATCCTTGGCTTTGTCGATATATTTTTTAAAGTTGTTGCCGTCAGCATGTATCATCTCAAGCATGTCAATCACAGCCTCATTGGCTCCGCCATGTAACGGACCCCACAGGGCGTTGATGCCTGCCGAAATGGAAGCGTAAAGATTTACTCCGGCACTGCCGACCAGCCGCACTGTGGAGGTTGAGCAGTTTTGTTCGTGGTCGGCGTGAAGAATGAGTAATTTGTTCAGTGCCGCCACGACCTCCGGCCGTACTTCGTAAGGATAGACCGGTTTGTCAAACATCATATTAAGGAAATTTCCACAGTAATTCAGGTCGGGCCGCGGGTAGACCAGGGGATGTCCCATGCTTTTCTTGTATGAAAAGGCCGCAATAGTCCGGATTTTTGAAATCAGCCTGGTTGCGGTCATGTTGATGTTTTCCAGAGGATCGTCACTCATCTCCGGGTAATAATCACATAAGCTGTTGACCATTACCGATAAGATAGACATGGGTTGTGCGTTTGGCGGGAAATGATCAAAGAAATGGATCATATCCTCGTGGAGCAGAGCAAATCTGCGTAACAGGTATTTAAAATCGTCGAATTCTTCTTTGTTGGGCAGGTGTCCGTGGATCAACAGGTACGCTACTTCAATAAAAAGGCATTTTTCAGCCAGTTCTTCAATGGCATACCCTCTGTAACGAAGAATGCCCTTGTTTCCATCAAGATACGTGATCGAACTACGACAGGAACCGGTGTTTTTATATCCTGTGTCCAGGGTCATATAGCCTGTTTCCTGCAGGAGTCTGCTGATGTCTATGGCCTTGTCTCCTTCGGTGCCAGTGACCAGTGGTAGCGTGTAAGTTGTTCCCTCAATGATGAGGGTGGCATTTTTTGTCGTGTTGTGGCTCATATATCATGCCTCGGTATAATTGACGTTATGTGCAAGTGGACCTGGTATTGAAGGGGTACCAGCACGCAGGTTCAGGCAGGCGCCCGGAATCCAGGAAAAAAGATGCGTGGACTTGCCTGTTCGTGTACAATCCTAATAAACTTACTGGCTGGCGTTTGAAAAAAACAGGATGTCTGCCCTTGCTGTTACCAGGCCTGTTTTCTAAAATGATTGTAATCATTTTCTTTCAGATCAGTAACTATAGTATATTTTCCTGAAAATATCAAGATCTATGAATTGTTACGCCTTGGCGTGCAAGGGTATAAACAGTGGATGAACTAAGAAAGCAGCGCCGACATATCCGGCATTTAATGGAATACGCGGTCCCTGATGAACAATTGGAGGCGGCCGCTGACATACTAGTTCTTTTTAGGCACGATCGTCTTGCTCTTGCCGTTTGCGATGAGTTTTACAGCTACCTGCCTGAAGCCCATGAGGACTGGATTAAGGAGTTCCGTCTGGTGGCAAGAGAGAAGGGCGTTTTCCTGCTTGCCGCAGTTTGCTCAGAGGATGCGTATCTTTATCTGGTGTCCAGTGAAGGGGTTGAATTTCACGGCAGTCTGCAGGATGGGTATCTTGATCGGAAACTGTTGCATTTTTTTAAGTTTACTGACCCTGAATCGTTTAAAGAACGCGCTCGAAAAATAGATAATTTTCCCTTGTATCAGTCAGTTCAAACAGATGATAATATCTGTCCGGCCTGTCATGCGGCAACCGGAGAGGAGCATGAACTTGGATGTCCGGTAGAGATTTGCCCCTGGTGCGGAGGGCAGCTTATTCATTGCAGTTGTCGATTTGATAAATTAGGCATTGAAGTATTGGAAACGGAACAGGATCTGGCCCGCTTTGCAGAGATGCTTATGCACCAGGGAAGAATTGTTTATTCCCCCGAACAGCGGCCGAGTTTTGCCGATGATGGCCCGGGGATTGAACGGCAGTAACTGACATAATCTGTTTGTAGTGAGTCTTGTCATTCTGAAAAATAAAATTTGATAATCTGCCTGATTGTACAGTGAATGGATAAACATGAAGAGTGATCAAAAGATTAAAAATTTGCATGATTTGGGAAATTGTTTTTTTAGAACCCTTTTTGATCAATCTCCCTGTGCGATGCAGATTTTATTTTCAGATGGCACAGTTTTGAAAACAAATGCTGCCTGGAAGAAATTTTGGGCAAAAGCACAGATTACGGTTGATGGCAGCTATAACATTAATCTTGACAAAATGGCCCAAGCGACCGGTCTGACTTCTGCCTTTAAACAGGCATTGGCTGGAGTTACAGTCTCCCTGCGTAATGCGGAATACTGTATGGGAGGGGAACAGTATTCTAGCGGGAGCAAGAAGTTTTTAAATGTCCGGATGCTGCCTATGATTGAAAATGAGGGGCAGGTTGAAGGCGTTGTCTGCATCCTTGAAGATAATACAAAGGCCCGTAGTGCAGAACTTGAGAGGCGCGCCTATCATAAAAGTCTGAAAGAGGAAATAACAGAACAAACCAGACAGTTTGAGTCGTTACTTCAGTTTTCCGCCGAAATTCTGACCATTAATGATCCAGAATCAGTTTTTGAGTTTGTTACCTCATGGGCTCAGAGCCTGTTTGGATTTGATTGTTCCAGTCTCCTGCTCCTCTCAGAGAAGAGCGAAAATCTCATGTTAAAAGAGGTCATTGGCTTTTCCCGTGACATGATTGATAATTTTGAGCTTAAACCGGGTGAAGGGCTTGCTGGTCTGGTTGCTCAGACCCAGCAGGTGGATGTGGTTGAAGATTTTAGAACAGAGACTCGTGTTTCTGTTCCTGAGGTTATTTCGGCAAATAATATTATTTCGGCTTTGGCCGCCCCGATGATGAGTAAAAAGGGATTAACAGGGGTTCTTATCGGTCACACGAAGAGCAAAAGAATTTTTACCTCTGGTGAGAGGTCATTATATCAAAGTATTGCCAATCAGGCTGCAGTGGCCATTGCCAATGTCATGAATCAACAGTCGCTGCAACGTTCTGAAAAACGATTTCGTCATCTTTTTGAAAGTGCCAACGATGCTATTTTTCTTATTGATCTTGAGGCGGACAAAATTGTTGACTGCAACCGAAAAGCCATGGAGCTTTGCGGATACAAACGCGGTGAATTGGCCACCATGGATAAATATGCCCTCTATCCCCCGGACGAACATGTTGGCCTGAATGAGAGATATGAAAGAATCCTTCGACAGGAGTCGGTCTCTGCTGTTGCCAGCCATTTTCTTGTCAATAAAAAAGGGCTGAAAATACCAGTTGAAATCAGTACCTCGCTGGTTGAAACGGGTGGTCAGAGGCTAATGATGAATATAGTCCGGGATGTGTCACGACGTAAGGCCCTGGAGGCAGAACGGGAAGAAACGGCCCTTAAATTACGACGCTCCGGTAGAATGGAAGCCATTGGTCTGATGGCCGGCGGCGTGGCTCATGATTTAAATAATATTCTTTCCGG
>JALXCX010000389.1 GCA_026990725.1 Desulfobulbaceae bacterium | reverse complement strand
ATTCCAGGCAGACAGGGCACTGTTCCGCGTCAGGAAGAGCGCCCGAAGAGATGATGCCCTGCAGTCCGGGCAAAGCGGTTACCGCCTTGACATACTGTCCGGACAGATGACCGTCCGTCATCAAAAAAACGGCCCCGCTGTCCTGGAGAATATACTGCAGTTTGTCCGCCTTTGTCTGCGGATTGACCATCAAAAAAACGCCGCCGACCAGCAGGATGCCATAGATCGAGGTAATGCAGGGCCAGGTATTGTCCATATAGACGCCAACCCGGTCTCCACGCTGTAGCCCCCTGTCCAGTAAGGCCCGGGCAACCCTTTGCGAGGTATCAAGCAGCTGTCCGTAGGTATACTCCTCCCCTTCAATCACCAGGGCGACTTTTTGAGGATGTCGGGTTGCGGACTCTATCAATCCTTCCCGCAGTAATCGTTGTGGCCTGGTCATGGATCTGTTACATCATGCTTTCCCGGCGATGAACGCTGCCAGTTGGTTGACACTGTCAAGATTTTCAGGAATCAGTTCCTCATCATCAACGACAATGTCAAAGCTATCCTCAAGCCATTCCACCAACTCAAGAACGCCGGTGGAATCGATTATACCCTTTTCAAGAAAAGAATCATCATTGACCAGCCCTTCCTCGTCTGCCTCAAACAAAAAATTTTCAAATATAAAACTACGGATTTTAAGTATAATTTCTGACATTATCCCCTCTGCTGAATTTTTATTCTAATCTCCGGCAAATCTAGTGGAATGTCCAGTGAAAAATCATCAACAAAATGATCATACAGAATTTGGCTGGACAGAATACCGACAAAAGCCATGTTCTCCCGAAACCCCTGTCTCGATTTCTTCCGACATTTTTCAAGCAGTTTGTTCACCGCTGCAGGCTTAAACAGGCCACTCTCTTTCAACCTGCAGTTCGACAGATAATAATCAATATAGTCGGGTGTTTGATCCCCAAAAAAACTTAATATATCCGGGGCCATGTAAGGTTGCTTTTTTCGTTGATTGATGTCCGGCGGCAACAGTCCTGACATGGCTTTTTTTAGAATATTCTTTTCGTTTAGGACCTTCATTCGCAGATTGGGCGGAATGGTTGAGGCAAATTCCACCACCCGGTGATCCAAAAACGGATACCTGCCTTCCACGGAATGGGCCATACCCATCCTGTCACCTTGGGAGGAAAGAAGATAGTTACCCAGCAAAAGACGACTTTCAAGAAACTGGGTCCGCGTAAAAAAATCAAGCCCCTTAAGTGTTTTCTTCCAGCGACGGGTAAGTTTATCCAAAGGATCGGGGGTGTTCTTAGCCACTTCTTCATGCAGAAAACGGTGAGTACCCGATGTCGTTTTCCAACGCGGCCGATGTCCATAAAACAGATCATCCACCGAGGCGTCAGTATCAAAAAACCGCTTGGCATATTCCGCTGATTTTGCTGGGGGTAATGCCAGATAGGGATACAGCCGCTTCAATAAAGATGATCTGCATTCAGACCCGGGCACCGCACCGATAAAAGCTCGTACCTTAGCTTCCTTGAAAATATCATAGCCCCCAAGAATCTCGTCTGCACCCTCTCCAGTCAACACGACCTTGTACTGATTCTCCCGGACAAGTGCTGACAAAAGAAAAAGTGGCGCTGGCGCGGTGCGTAATATCGGTGTTTCTGTATGGCTGACGACCTGAGGGAAAGCGTCTCCAATCGACTGATACGAACAACGGACAGCATGATGGTCTGTATGAAGATAATCAACCATTTCCCGCTGCTGTTCCCCTTCATCATAAACGCTGTCAGCAAAAGTCACGGAAAACGTTTTTAATGCGTTATCCGTATAATGGCTGATCAAAGATGTAATGGCGGACGAATCAAGCCCACCGCTGAGATAGGCGCCAACGGGAACATCTGCCCGCAATCGGATTCTCACGGCATCAATGAGCAAATGACGAAGTTCATCAGCATATTCCCGCTCATCTCTTTGGCAGAGACACTCATCCCCAAAAGGAATATCCCAGTACTGACCATCCTCAATTACTCCTGTTCTATCAACAGTGAGCCAACAGCCCGGATTGAGCTGCTTTATACCCGAAAAAACGGTATCTTCACCGGCTGGACACCAAAAGGTGAAAATTTCCCGTAACACTTCATTATTAAATTCACGGGGAATATTGACAGAATCCGCTGCAAAAATAGCTTTGATTTCTGAAGCAAAGAGAAGGCGACCATTATGTATTGTATAAAAGAGCGGACGAATGCCCATACGATCCCGGGCAAGGAAAAGCTTCTGTTCCTGCTGGTCATAAATGGCCAAGGCAAACTGGCCATTTAGTTCAGCCAGGCAGTCAACACCTTTGTCTTCAAAAAGATGAATGATCACCTCTGTATCAGAGTCCGTGAAAAACCTGTG
Source organism: Desulfobulbaceae bacterium (assembly GCA_026990725.1). Classification (GTDB taxonomy): domain Bacteria; phylum Desulfobacterota; class Desulfobulbia; order Desulfobulbales; family Desulfobulbaceae; genus Desulfobulbus_C. The sequence goes on along the minus strand of JALXCX010000389.1, from coordinate 9,229 downwards.
TCCCCGGCTGATGAGTTGAGCGCGCAATTCAGGATAGTTAAAGATCTCCCCGTTAAAAATGATCCATAATGTTTTCTCTTCATTGTGAATCGGCTGCCAGCCTCCATCAAGATCAACAATGGAAAGTCGGGCATGAGCAAGCCCTGCACGCTTATCCTGAAAAAAACCAAACCCGTCCGGACCGCGGTGCTGCAACATCCAGATCATCCGTTCAAGACAACGCAGAGTTGGTTGAGGAGGACTTTTTATGTTAAAATATCCGGCAATCCCGCACATAATTTACCAGCGGAACAACTCTTTTCCCCAAGACAGCTCAACAAAAAACTGGTTATCGTTGTAATTACCTTCGATATCATTTTGCAGATCCGATTCATTTTTTGTGTACCGATACCCTGCTGAAACCTGGTACCATCGGGCAAATGAATAAGAGAGTAACGCACCTGCTGAATATGTTTTTTCCGTATACAGGGTCTGACCAAAGTCTGGGGTTTGGTCAACAGCGGGTGTGGTGCCCGGCACCTGCAATCTATCATAGTTGGAATATTCTGCAGAAAGCGCTCCCTGAAGTCTTTCTGTGAACTGGTATGTATAAACGGCATTGGTCGTCCAGTAATCCGTGAGGCCGCTATTACGACCATCAAAATCATTTTGTTCGTATCCCTTCTCTACTCCAAGGGTAAACTCTCCATGTTCCACATTCCAATTTACTCCTGCATAAGCAATATAATCTGTGTCCGACGGACTGTTGTCAAAGGTCCCAACCACTGGTCCTCCAGACACCGTGATGCTGAGATGAGGTGAAAGATCATAGTCCAGGCCAAGAAGAAACTCGTGTAAATTATAGTCTTCTTCAGCATTACTCTCAAAATCTGTCCCAATATACCTATACTCTCCAAAATATCGAAGGTGAGGTGTTTTTATAAAATTAAGCCGACTTTGAAACTGGTATTCGTCCAGATCGTCACTGTCACCTCGGACTTCCACCACAGCATTTACCGGAACAGCTCTCTGATTCTCATCAAAAAGACCTTTACTATAAGTTCCGCCTGCCTCCAACACCCAGGTGGCGTTGAAACGATGGTTGATGCTGGCAAAAATGTCGTGTCGATCATATTCAGAATAAACGTTCACATTACCATCATTACGAAGAACGCTATATGTATAACCAAGCCCCGCTGTACTTCCTTCGGCATATGTATGTTCAGTAGAAACCGTAAAATTATTCATCCAAAAACGTGTCCGGCCAAAACGGTCGGTGAGCAGTCCATTATTGTCTTCTGCTGGTGAACCGACCACTTCCAGCTCACGAACACGGATAGTCCCCGGAACAATTTCCTGCGTCTGTAAAGCATCTTCACGTACCGGATCATCACCTAGAAAGTAACTGTCTGAAATGGTCATAAGCCAGTTTCGGGTCAGATGATTCTCTTCCTGTAAACGAAAATCCCAGTCAACGTCTGTAGTACTGTAAAGATCATCATAGTTCAAAGCCGGGGCAACGGTAAATTGGAAGAGATCGTTTTGACCCGCTGAAGAAAATGAAACTCTGGGGGAAATAATGTAATTTCTCTCATCTCCCAAACGATTATCAAGGATAATCACCCCCGCCTGTTCGGCAGCGGAATCCGCATCGTCATAGTCCCGCTCCTGGTATTCGTACCGTCCGGAAATACCGGCATTAACCACATTCTGCCGGGCTGAAACATCACGCCCGGCACAGATTAATAACAGGCAGGACACGCCAAAACAGGGCAGAAGGAATTTATTTCGCATTACTGGCTCCATTGTATTTCCTCCGGATCAGTGGACTATAATAACGTCATCCGCTTGAATATAGACATTTTTCCCAACATTACGTCCTTTTAGAAAGTCATCATAATCAAATTTAATCACCCGGTTGTCATCCGACTTGTTGTTGGAAGCTGCCATGCCATCGCCCTGGCGAATCACAGATACCTCATGATTGGCCCATTCTGTAAAACCGCCGCTTCTCGCCACTGCCTGGACGACAGTTACAGGATAATCCAGATGAAAAATACCGGGGTGTGTCACTTTCCCCATTACCGTATATCGCCTGCTGTTACTCTGAACGAGGGTTACTGTAAGAATGGGGTCGGCAAAAACAGAAGAGTAGAGTTTTTTCAAATAATCGGCCAGCTGTTTTGTGGTCATTCCCACAACGCGTACTTCTCCAAGATGAAGCAGAGAAACTGTGCCGTCCATGTGCACTTCAATACCTTCGGCCATGGAACGCCCCTGCCCTCCGATGGCAGCACCAACAGCAACAGGACTTCCGGTCAAAGGAGAAGCCGCCTGCCCGGAACCAGTGGCAGCCATATTACCTTCACCGTACACACTCACAGAGAGAATGTCACCATAACCAATGGTGTAGGATTTCTGGAGTTGTCCGACTTGAGCCGAACCGACGATCTCCCGACGCAGGGCTTCTTTGGTTGAATCATCTACAGCCACATCAGATGATGACTGGGCTGCAAGCGCTGAAAAGCTGCCAAGCAAGATAAAAAAAGAAGTTACCAGCAGAACACTTCCGATAAACGATAACCGCTTTCCCATTTCCTCTCCCCCTCTTAATATAACGTATCAATGTAATTTTTATGCATTTTAGCATAACCGTTTAAAAAAAACGCAACTTTTTCATGAAAAATCAAAAGATTCAGTATATATCTTTTCCTCAAAGGTTGAGAGGAACAGGAATATTTGTCTCTTCGTCTTCACCTGTTAACCGGGTAAAGCAGAAGATGTTTTCCTGCAAACTGTCGCAGAAGATCCTGTAGCTTTTGCTGCCAGTACACTTAATAACTCTTACAGGACAACGAAAAACTCATTATCGGTTTTATGGAAATTACTCAAACCATTCTTGACAGCGAACAGATTAAAGACAGAATTTCAGAGCTCGGCAAACAGATCAGCTCTGATTATAAAGGGAAAAAACTGGTCCTTCTCGGCATCCTAAATGGTGCTTTTATTTTTCTTGCAGATCTGGCCAGAGCTATTGATCTGGAGCTCGAGATTGATTTTATCCGGGTGGCCAGTTACGGCGACGGGGTTTCGACCTCAGGAACCATCTCGCTTTCCAAAAAACCTGAAATTGATCTGGAGGGAAAAGAGGTGCTGCTTGTCGAAGATATTGTTGACACAGGAACGACCCTGAGCTGGCTCAATGAATACTTCAGCCAGTTTAATCCGGCCTCTGTTAAAATCTGCACCCTGATTGACAAGCACGAACGCCGGGAAATTGATGTCAGGGTCGACTATGTCGGTTTTACTCTGGACAAAGGATTTCTTATCGGATACGGCCTGGATTATGCTCAAAAATATCGCAACCTTCCTTCTGTTCACGCCATGGAAGGATAACAGGCAAAGTCTTTCCAGCTGACAGTCCCCCATGGGGCAGGAGGATCACATTGGCTAAAAAAACATTCGCTGTCATTCTCTCGGGTTGCGGCCATCAGGACGGTACTGAAATCCACGAAGCAACCCTGACGCTGTGGGCTATCCATAAGAGCGGTTGCAAGTACCTTTGTTTTGCTCCAGATATTCCCCAGCACCACGTCCTCAACCACGTGACAGGCCAGGAAATGCCTGAGCAGAGAAATGTTCTCATCGAATCGGCCCGCATTGCCCGGGGCCAGATACAAGACCTTAACACATTTTCTGCAGAGAAATTTGACGGCCTTGTCATCCCCGGAGGCCTCGGGGCAGCAAAAAATCTCTGCACGTATGCGACGGACGGGCCTCAATGCCAGGTGGATAAAGACGTGGCAAAGGCCGTCAAAGCAATGCATGCCGCCAACAAACCAATCGGCGCCCTATGTATTGCACCGGTCATTCTTGCCCGGATTTTGAAAGACGCAGAACTGACAATCGGCCACAATGACAAGGTGGCCCGGGATATCGGCATAATGGGCGGGCAACACCGCAGTACCATGCAGGAAGAAATAGTTATTGATACAGCCCAAAAAATGATCACTACCCCCTGTTACATGTTTGACGCACGGGTTGACCAGATTGGCCGAAGTGCAGAGAATGTTATCACCGCCATGCTCGAGCTCATGTAATTCTATCAGCCCCCTGCCCTTCGCAAGCAACACAACAAGGTTGTAAAAATATTTTGCACCTTAGGGAACAGGAATTTGAGCCAAAAAACAAGATAAAAACAACAAGTTATCGTTTAGACTCATCCGTTAAAAGAGGAGGAACGTATGAACACGGCTAAAACATTTATTCTCATGGCAGCCCTGACCGCCCTGTTTATGGTGGGAGGGCAAATTCTGGGCGGCCCTCAGGGGGTGAAATTTGCATTGATAATGGCTGTCGGCCTGAACTTCTTTGCCTACTGGAACTCTGACAAGGTGGCCTTAAGAATGAATAAAGCCCACGAGGTTTCCGAATCTGAGGCACCGGAACTCCACCAGATTGTGGCCAGACTTGCAGATCGGGCCGGAATCCCGAAGCCGAAGGTGTATATCGTCAACAATCCCACACCCAATGCCTTTGCCACCGGCCGCAACCCGGCGCACGCTGCCGTGGCAGTGACAACCGGCATTGTTGATGTGTTAAACCATGAAGAACTTGAAGGCGTACTCGGGCATGAAATGGCCCATGTGAAAAACCGCGACATTCTTATCAGTTCCATTTCAGCGGTTCTTGCGGGAGCTCTTTCCCAGCTTGCCACCATGGCACAATGGAGCATGATGTTTGGCGGAAGACGAAACAGGGAAGGCGGAGGAAACGGGCTGGCCACGATTGTCATGATGATGGTTGCCCCGCTGGCTGCTTCAATGATCCAGATGGCCATTTCCAGGAGCCGTGAATTCATTGCCGACGCCGATGGCGCCCGGCTTGCCGGTAATCCCAGGGCTTTGGCCAGGGCCCTTGAAAAACTTTCAGGAGCAAATATCCAGCGCCCCATGGACGTCAACCCCGCTTTGGCTCAGATGTATATAGTCAACCCTTTGTCACGGGGGATAGTGGCAAAACTTTTTACCACCCATCCACCCATGGAAGAGCGTATCCGCCGTCTTCTGGCTATGTTCTGACACATAACGCCTGAAAACAAATCCGTTTTAAGGCTGGCTCTTCTCCCATCACAGGAGACTCAGGAGCCCCGCTGAAAATGTGGACTTGCATGAGAAAAGACCAGCCAACACTCTTCTTTGCCTTGTTGTATTAATTGAGCAAAAGGGCTTGTTGGCAAGTGTTGCGTGGCGTGTGCAGAATATCCGTTTATTTATCTCATTGTATGGCAAGATGATGTAACTCCTGATGACTTAATGTTTCAATACTACATAAAAAACTTTTTTATCAATTATGAGCTGACTAAACTAGACGTCTTTCATCCAAATTACGCCAACTACCTTATAATACTATTATTTACCATTCAAGTTGTATTGACCGTCCAAAAAAACTCATCCAGTGCAAAAGAAAACATCTTACTTTGCAGGTCACATACAGAACAGCTGAAAGGGATAGCAATCTTTTTCGTTGTGCTCGGTCATTTATGGGTTCATGTAACTCAAACAGAACCTCACATCATACTTTCCGGGGATTCAGTTGCAATATTTTTATTGCTCTCAGGTTTCGGACTGACACTTTCAAGTAAAAACAGAAATACTTCCTTTAAGGAATTTTTCCTAAAGCGGATGAAAAGAATAATGGTTCCATATTGGATGATAACAATTCTTATCCTAATTCTTGATTATCTCATTCTGGGCAGATCATTAAAAGCTGACAGTTTATTAATGACAATAATTGGTATTAATACAAGAGTAGAACTCAGACATCTAGATTATGCAAGATGGTTTGTGACTTTTATTTTATTATGGTATTTACTATTTTATTTGTTTTTCATAAAATACAAGTATAAATATTCTTCTATATTATTAATCACAATCTCATTTATATTTATTCCATTTAATTATTATTTCTTCAATTTAAGCTGGTATCAAGCATTCTCTTTTCCTGTCGGATGTTTAGTAGCTATTCATTATAATAGTTTACTTGTTTTTTATAAAAAAAATCATAATTTATTAATTATAATATCCAACGCGATAGTTTTATACATTTTACTATTTAAAATATTAATGAGTTATAACTCGATTAATCAAACAATATTATATTTGGTACCAAATATAATATTGGAATATTATTCTGAATGGAACAGCTTGATTCTTGCTTTTTCAATTATAATATTAACAGGCTGTTTAATAGAGAGGAGGTTTAGAAGTAAAACCCTACTTTTACTCGGCAAATATTCTTACGAAATATTCCTACTACATGGCGCTTTTCTAATAAAATATGATCCCATAATAAAATCACAACATGTTTTTTCTATAAGCTGTCAATTTTTACTATTATTTACATTTGTCACGATCCTTTCAATTTTAATTTATCAAATGCACCAATCGTTTTACAACACAAACATCCGAGAAATCATAAAAAGAAAAAAACAATAGGCTGATTGCAACGGGTAATATCCGAAGGAAACCATCCAGGCAACGCCATACTTGCCAGTTGGCAAACCTCTATAACCCGTCAATATTTTTTATATTATTATTGGGCTGCGAGGACCGCAACCCAATGGGTGACAACCTTTTGCAGGTGGCTATTTTACGCTGTTGACCAGCTCTGCAAAATCTGCCCCATCCAGACAACCTCGTCCGACCATAAGCCCTGTAATACCGGCAAGGCTTGCCAGCTCAGCGGCATTTTCCTTAGTTACTCCACCGCCGTACAAAACCTTTACACCGGCTGCCCTGGCAAGTGATGCCGCAGCATCGCTTATTTCCTGATTGTCGGCCGGAATTTCGAGTTTGACGCTGTCATCAGGGGTGTATGCCAGCAGCGACTGATCAAGGTCCTCGCTGTCAAGAGCAGCCAGCTGACTACCTTTCACCTCTCGATCCAGACAAATAATCGGGGTAATACCTGCCGATACAGCCTCACGCACCTGCCTGGCAACACATTGATTATCTTCATGAAAATACAATCGTCGTTCACGGTGTCCGACAAGAACATACGCTGCCAGCCCTTTGAGCCATGAGGCTGGAGTGGCTCCCGTATAACTTCCTGAAGGATGCGGCGAGACGTTCTGGGTCGCAAGAGATACCTCACCTAATTCTGCAATTTTCTCCGCCATCTGCTCCATGTACAAAAAAGGAACGGCCAACACAACCTGCACTGCTGGCGAAGGCGCATAGCGGCCCTTAAAAGCCTGCAACCAGTTATCCACCTGATTCGGGGCAAGTGCTGCCTTGAAATTGGCAACGACAATTTTTTGCATGTTCACACCTCCTATTTGAGCGGTATAAGCTTATCCTTGACCAACCCACTGCCCTGACGCTGGCCAAATTCGAGAAAACACATTCTTAACATATCCTCGGAATGAATGCCCAAAAGAGCTCCGGGTATCCGAAGACTCAGGGTGTTACCGGAAACGGTCACGTTTTGCGCATCCAGGCTGCCAAGTGGCTGCCGATGATCCCCATTTAAACGGAACAAAGCTACCCGAGCCCAGCCTTCACCGACTTTTTCCTTTGTATCGAGAAGGACATCCACCACAAAATCATAGCCGGAACGTTCGGATTCGGCAATGACTTTACCTCCGGTTCTTCGATCGACATCAGTATCCAGATACAGACTGACCAAAGGAACGCTTCCCACGCTCTTTGCCGCAGAAAAATACGCCTTAAAAGACGAGGCCATTCTCACCTGAAACTGTAACTCATTCTGTTCTCCCCTGACAGCGACCTCGCTGATATCCAGAAAAGGATTCTTTGTATCCCCTGTGGGGTCATGCCATATCCAGAAACCCTCAACAGAGGGCAGCCGGGTGACAAGAGGAGGAAGATTATCTACCTGTTTCGGGACTGATAAATCAAAGCTGCCAAAAGATGGCAGTTCAATACCCGGCACTCTGCCTTCCCTGATATCCTCAAGGACCTGTGGCACCTGCGGCCCGAGAGTTACCGCGGCTCCCAGCAGGGCAAATAAAGGCAGAATAATGCCCGCTGCCACCATGAGGAACCAGGGCCATCTGCGCTTAACCTGGTAAACAACAGCCTCAGAGCTCTCCTCCAGATCCCGATAGACGACCAGCATGTAGATAAGAAAAAATGGTGTGAAAACAAAAGAAAGGAGCTGCCCGATGACGGGAACACTTCCCAGGGCAAGAGACATCAAAAGAACAAGAATAAACTTGAAAAAGGTATTCCACCAGCGCCCCTGCATGTACAGATGACTGGCAAGAACCGCATCCATTCCCCGAAGGTCATCATCAAGCAGGGCATAAAACCAGAGACTCATTGACAGACCAAAGAACAACCCGGGCAGAACAAACAGCATCAAGCCGGCAGTGACAATGCTAAAATACAGCGTTCCTGCCCAGCCAATGGAAAAAAAATATTTCCAGCCGGCCGCCAACGCTTCAGAAACAGTCATGGATTCGTCAACACTTATCGCAAGTGTAGCCGTCTGGCTCCAGACAATAAGAATGATGAAGACGGTAACTCCAACAGCGGCAGCAACCATTGCCGGTAGAGAAAAATGACCCGCCTGCAGGGCAACGATAAAAGACTGAACACCACCCTGAAAATACAAAACGGCCAGTGACGTACAAAAAGCTGTCAGGAAGACCAGGCAAATTGAGATCAGACCAACAAGGAGGATGGGAATGGCCCGCTCCTTATACACTTCCCATGTTTCCGAGAAGACTTCGCCGACTGTTTTTAGCTGAGCGCCCATGCGCCCTCCTCAAAAATTTGAACAGGCCAAAAGACCAAAAGCAAGCTACGTCAATGCACTTCTGGCGATATTTTCGTCAAGACCAGACAACACGACTTTTTTAGACCGGCTCTGTAGTCCGCTTCTGATGGTTAGAGCAGATTTGGGAATTCTTAAACGTTTTGATAAAAACGCAATGACCGCCTTGTTGGCCCTGCCGTCAATTGGAGGGGTCGTAAGGCGCAATTTAAGTGCCTCTCCATGAAGCCCGACGAGTTCATTGCGACTTGAACGGGGCTGAACATAGAGAGAAAGAAGAAGATCACCGTCCGGCAGGACTTGCAGAAAGGGCATGAAATTTCTTCCTCAGACAGTGCGCCGTAAATTCAAGGCTTATGCCTCACTCTACTCTACTGTAGAGACATGCCAATGCGCATAAGGGTTGGCACTAAAAAACTCTGCAAAAAAACAATCGCAAAAATAAGGA